>JAPKEI010000171.1 GCA_028872685.1 Verrucomicrobiota bacterium
ACGGCGCGAGTGTTGGCGCATTTTAAAAAAGAGTGGAGCGGCACGCTGGTGTTCATCGGCCAACCGGCGGAGGAACGCGGCGCAGGCGCGAAGGCGATGTTGGAGGACGGGTTGTTTAAAAAATTCCCGGTGCCGGATTATTGCCTCGCGCTGCACGTATCGAACGATCAACCGGTGGGTACGCTGGGCTTCACCAGTGGCTTCGCGTTGGCCAATGTGGATTCGGTGGATATCACTGTGCGTGGCGTGGGCGGTCACGGCTCGCAACCGCAATCAGCCAAGGATCCCATCGTACTCGCGGCGCAGATTGTGCTCGCGCTGCAAACCATCGTCAGTCGCGAGGTGCATCCGCTCAATCCGGCGGTGGTCACCGTGGGAAGTATCCACGGCGGCACCAAGCACAACATCATTCCCGACGAAGTGCATTTGCAGCTCACCTTGCGTTCGTACTCCGACGAAGTGCGCGCGAAACTAATTGCCGCCATTCGCCGGATTGTGAAAGGCCAAGCAGTGGCCGCCGGATTGCCAGAGGCCAAGCATCCCCTCGTAAAAGTAAAAGATGAATTCATCCCCGCCGCGTACAACGACCCTAAGCTGGTGACGCGCATCAATGGCGTTTTCAAATCGTGGCTGGGCGAAGGCGCGCTCATCGAACGCAAGCCCACGATGGGCGGTGAGGACTTCGGCCGCTACGGCCGCACGACGCACAAGATTCCGGTTTTTATGTTCCGCCTCGGCGCAGTTTCCCCCGCCGCCGTAAAACGTGCCCAAGCCCTCGGCCAACCGTTGCCCTCGCTGCACTCCACCCAATTCGCGCCGGACACCGCCTGTTTGAAAACCGGTGTCACTGCGATGACTGCTGCCGTGCTGGAGTTAGTTGGGAAAAAATAGTCGAGTTGGTTGACTGAGCAATGTAGAAGAACCGCCGTGGCGGCGTCGCAGGGTAAATTCAATCTCGATCCATTCCGGCTTTGGGCGGTGCTGGTGGCGCTGTTGTGCATGGGATTGATTGGGCGGATGGATCGCTTCGAGCTGGGGGCGGATATGGAGGTGCTGCTCTCGGGCGATCAACGCAGTCTCGAAGGCTACGAATCGGTCAACAGCCGGATTGCGCAGTTGGAAGAGGATCTTGTGTTTGTGCTGGTGGTCGTGGAATTCGATGACGTATTCGCACCCGAAGCCATCACGCGCCTGCGGGAAATTAGTGCCGCCTGCATGGACAACCCGAATGTGTATCATGCGCTGAGTTTGGTGCACCCGCCGTTTCGTCCCGTGGTGGCTCCGTTATCCGTCCCGCCGTTGAAAATGGAGCCGCTCATAGCGGGCCTGAGCGCGACGGAGTTGGAAACGGCGCGTAGGTATTGCAAAGACCGGCTGCCGTTGCTGCAAAATTTTTTGGTCACGCCCGACAACCGCCGCGCGCTGATGTGGCTGATGTGCGAAGCGGATGTGAGTACTGCGGAATCTAACCAAAAATATGTCGAGTCCATCGACGCCACGTTGGCGCCCTTCGCCCAACAGGGCCAGCGGTTTCAAGTGCTGTCCTTCCCGCACGCGGAAGAGGAAATCCGCGCGACGTTGTGGGCGGATATGTGGATGTTTCTGCCGATCGCGTTTGTGATTTTGCTGGGGGTGCTGTTGTTCACCTTTCGTTTTTCGTTGTGGATGTTGCTGGCGGTGTTGCTCGGTCAGGCAATCGGGCTGGCGGCGTTGCCGGGGTTGATCACGCTGATTAGTGACAAGGCGAATGTGTTTACGGTGATACTCTTTCCGTTGCTGTCGGGCCTGCACTTGGCAATGCTCATTCACGTGGGCACGGCGTATCAACGCGCGCGTAATGAGGGCGAATCGGCGGAGGATGCGGTGCGGACGGTGTTTGAAAAAGTGTTCCGCAGCAGCGCCTTCGCGGGACTGACCACGGCGGCGGGATTGTTTTCATTGATGGCGAGCGAGGTTCCGTCGGTGCGGGAATTCGGTCTCATCGGCGGCATGGGGATGGTGCTGATGTTCGCCATCACGTTTGGCCCGGCGCTGATGTTGCTGCGCTTTTTACATGCGGGCCGCGTGCCGGTGGCGGTTCAGCAACGGCCTCGGTCACTGGATTATTCGCGTTGGCTAGGCCGGGTGCGGCACTGGCGTCCGGCCATTGCGGTGGGCACGTTGCTGCTGGTGGGCACGATGGTTTGGGGCTGGTCGAAGGTGCGCACGGATATTCGCGCCACGGAATTTTTGGAGGCTGAAAGTCCTACGCGTCAGGTGGTGGAACTGTGCGATCGCGAATGCGGCGGTATCAATGTGTTGCGTATTGAGATTGATTCCGGCCGTACGAATGGGGTGGAGGATGCGAAATTCATAGAATACCTGCAACGCGCGCGGGCCATCGCGGTGGCACGAGAGGAGGTGAAGGTGGCGTACGCGTTCCCGTGGGTGTTGGACCAGATTTATCATGCGGCGGTGGATGATGAATCCAAGTTGGTACGGGTCATGGCGGAGAAATTGGTGAAGCCCAATATGCTGCGCATTCTCAGCTCGAACGCCTTCGAGGAAATGCTGCCGTTGATGGACATCCTGTTTGATGAAGAAAGACGAAAGACCTATTTATACGTCCGCACGCGTTTCATGCCGGCCGAGGAATACATCGCGATGATCCATACGCTGATGCGGGAACTGGAGGAAGCGCGGTCGGATGCGACCATCAGCGTCTCGGCCACGGAGGGCATCCATGAAATCCTCGAGGCGGATCGCGTGATCGTGCACAGCCAGACGAGCACGGCGGGCATCACGTGCGCGTTGGTGGGGCTGGCGTTGGTGATGATTTGGCGGTCGCTGTCGCTGGCGCTTATCGCGCTGTTCATCAACGTGCTGCCGGTAGGATTGGTGGTGGCGCTGCAAGGCTTCGTCGGTGTGCCACTCAACGCCATCACCATCATGGTTGCAGCCGTGGCGTTTGGCATTGCGGTGGACGACACGATCCATTTCATCACCCACTGGCGCATGGCGCGTGCGCGCGGAGTGGATGGCGAGGCGGCATTGCGCGAAACGATGGAGGTGAAATGCCGGCCGATTGTGTGCACCACGGTGATATTGGCCGGGATTTTGTGTGTGTTTGCTTTTTCGTCTTTCCCGCCGGTGGTGCATTTTGGGTTGTTGTTGGCGGCAGGTTTGGCGGGTGCGTTGTTGGCGGCGCTGGGGCTGTTGCCGGCATGGCTGGGGCGCGATGCGGGCAATACGGGCAAGTAAAGCTGGACTGACTGTGGTTTACCGCTAGATTGCCCGTCCCTGCAATGAGCGACCCAACGCTGCGGGCCCGCCTTTTCGGGCGGTTTTTGGCCGAATACCATGAATAAACTGACACCACCGCGGGGGTACACCCAAGCGGATGCTAAGGAGCGTCAACGCTGGCTGAAGGAGCAAACGGGGCACGCCATGCCGGAGTTTGCGCTGGATGAGCCGGAAAATCTCAAGGGACTCATCGAAAATCACGTGGGCTTTGTCGGCCTGCCACAGAGCATTTCGGGCCCGCTGAAAATCGATGGCACCTACGCGCAGGGGGTTTTTTATGTGCCGCTATGCACGGTGGAGGGCACGCTGAGCCTTTCAATGACGCGCGGGTTTTATCTGACTCACCGCGCTGGCGGAATCAAGACGCGTCACGTAAAGCAGGAACTTTCGCGCGCGCCGATATTTCGCTTTGATGAAATCGAAGAGGCGATGGCCTTCCTTAAAACCATCGACGCGCGCTACGACGACATCAAAAAATCTGCCGAAAGCACCACTCGCCACGGTAAACTTTTGCGCATCGATAAACACATCATCCATAACCGGGTGATCCTCGATTTCATTTATCACACCGCCGAAGCCGCCGGACAAAATATGGTGACCTTGAGCACCGACGCCGCGTGCCGTTACATCGTCGAAAATCTTTCGGGCGAAACGCCGTTGCGATATTTGTTGGAAAGCAATTTTAACGCGGACAAAAATCCCGCGCATCGCAGCCTTATCAAAGGGCGCGGCCATCACGTCATCGCTAGTTTTCAAATCCCCAATCGCATCCTGAAAAAACTACTGCGCGTCACGGCCGATCAACTCATCGAGGCGCTCACCGACAAACATCTCGGCTCGCAAATGGCCGGCATGCTGGGGATGAACCTCCACACCGCCAACGCGTTGGCCGCGCTTTACCTCGCGCTGGGGCAGGATGTCGCGTGCGTCGCGGAGAACGCCATCGGCATCGCGACGTACGAAAAACGCGGCGACGATTTGTACGCCACGCTCAGCATGCCAAGCGTGACGGTGGGCACGGTGGGCGGTGCCACGCGCTTGCACGCGCAACGGGCGAACTTGGAATTATTGGGCTGCGCCGGTGGCGAAAATTCATCGCGCAAACTGGCGGAGATAATCTGCGCCTCGGCGTTGGCGCTGGAAATTTCACTGGCGGGTGCCATTGTGAGCAACGAGTTCGCCGAGGCCCACGCGAAATTCGGGAGATAAGGCGTGTCGAGCTTTCAGGAATTGCTGAAAGAGGCGGAACTCGAACCGGAGTACGGCTATCTGCGCAAATCCCCGCGTGGTAGAGCGGCGATGTGGCACAAGTTTTTCGAACTGTTTTGCCGGGTGCTTTTCAATGTGTGGTGTCCGCTGAAAGTGGTGGGCCGCGAAAATCTGCCTTCTGCGCCCTTTATGTTTTGCAGCAATCACTGCAGCCATATGGATAGCGCAGCGTTGATGTACGCCGGCGGCGAGGATTTCGAGCAATACGGAATGGTGGCAGCCAAGGATTATTTTTTCGACAACCAAAAGCGCAACAGCTTTCTTTCACGCCTGATGAATCTCATCCCCGCCGATCGCGGTGCCAATCGCGAAAGCATCGTGAAACTGATGATCGCGTGCCGTGAGTTTACCAACCACGGCAATCGCAGCCTCATTATTTATCCTGAAGGCACGCGCTCGCAAACTGGCGAGATGGCCCCAATGAAAAAAGGGCCGGCGATGATCGCCACCGAGTTGAGCCTGCCGATTGTGCCGGTTTATATTAATGGCACGCATCGCGCGTATCCGAAGGGCGGCAAGTTTTTTAAACCCACGCGACTGCGTGTTTACATCGGGGAATCGATTGACCCCAACCGCTTTCGCGAGGAACATGGCGGCGGCCGAATGATTTACAGTGCCATCACCCGCGAGATGGAAAACCGCATTCACAAGCTGAAGGAACTCCATGGCTGATCCCGAAATTCGCCATATGAAATGGTGGGGCTGGGGCCACGAGGATGTGAGCTTCAGCGATGTCGACAAGCCAAAGCTGTGGCCTTACCTCAGCGGCGAGTTGGGGTTGGAGCAGGTCGAACCCACGCCGCCGGTGAAGTTTGATGACGTACATTTGCCCGCCGCCAAAGAGAATGCGCCGTTCATCGCCGCGCTGCGCGACGCGCTGGCGCACGACCAATTTTCCGTCGACAAAAAAGACCGACTCATCCACGCCGCCGGCAAAGCCTTTCGCGACTTGTTTCGCTTGCGACGCGGACAAGTGGACTTCGCGCCGGATCTCATCGTCTACCCCGCCAGCGAGGCCGACGTGGTGGCGATTGTCAAAGCTGCCCACGAGCACAACGCCGTGCTCATTCCATTTGGCGGTGGCACGAATATCGCCGGTTGTATTGAGCCGAAGGATCGCGATGAGCGGTTCATCGTGAGCCTCGATATGTGCCGGATGCATCGCGTGTTGGCGGTTGATAAAAAATCCCTCCTCGCCCGCATCGAAGCCGGCGTTTATGGGCCGCATATGGAGGAACAGCTTGAGGCGGAAGGCGTCACGCTGGGGCATTTTCCGGATTCATTTGTGCACTCCACGCTCGGCGGTTGGGTGGCCACGCGCTCGGCGGGAATGCAAAGCGACAAGTACGGCAAGATTGAGGACATGGTCATCGCGCTGCGGATGGTTACGCCCAGCGGCACCATCGTCACGCGGACAGTTCCCAATACTTCCAACGGCATTGACGTTCGTAGTTTGTGCGTGGGCAGCGAGGGTATTCTCGGCGTCATCACGGAGGTGACGGTGCAAGTGCATCGATTGCCGGAAAAAAAAATGTTTGAGGGCTGGCTGTTTCCGGATTTCGAGAGCGGCATCCACGCCATCCACGAGTGTATGCGGCACGGGACGATGCCAGTGATTAC
>JAPKEI010000172.1 GCA_028872685.1 Verrucomicrobiota bacterium
GGTCGGAGTCAGGCAGGGTTTTTTCCGCTAGCAGATTTGGCGGAGAAATACGGGTTTCTTTACTGCTTTCCCAGCGGGTTAGACCGCAGTTGGAATGCAACAAACGCCTGTTGTGATTTTACAGGAAAAAACGATGATTCGACTTACCTGCGCAGCTTGATCCTCTGGGCGCAGAAAGAATACAGCATTGATAAGAAGAAAGTTTATGTGACGGGTTTATCCAATGGCGGGTTTATGAGCTATCGGATGGCACAGGATCATGCAGATCTGATTACCGCGATTGTTCCTTTTGCCGGGGTAGGTTTTAAAAATTGGCCAAAGCAGCCGAAAAACCCGTTGAGCGTGTTGCATATTCATGGAACGAAAGACAGCACGATCAAGTGGAAAGGTGGTAGTATAATTGCTCGTGCCTACCCCTCTGCGGAAGAGAATTTTGAGAATTGGCGCCGGTTCAACAAATGTGACAAGGCCGTGGACGCCAGTAAAGAGAAGGTTGATTTGGCAAGGCGGGTATCCGGAAAAGAGACGACCATAACGCGCTTTACCAATAAGGATGGTACTGTAACCACTGAGCTTTGGAAGGTGACCGGGGGTGGCCATGTGACCCCACCTACTTCTGAAGCGCGTGAACGCATTATCAAGTGGATGTTTGCACAGTCGAAGTAGTGTCTTTTTAAATTTACTTTGTGTTATTAACCGCCCAGTCGTCGTGAAGTTTTTTTAGGCGTTGGGTAATGTCTGGGTGGTTCGCTGCCAGATTTTTCATCTCGCTCACGCTTTCCTTTAAATTCACGAGGAAGAGCTTATCTTTTGCCGTTAAGGGTGCCTTGTTGCTAGTGTCTTGCGGGTTTCCGATTAGTTTCCAGTCACCCTGACGTACTGCCCAGCGCGGCTGTCGTCCACGTCCTGTCTGCCAATGCAACACATCGTGTGGTGTCTTGGCTTTATTATTTTTGATTACACCCACAATGCTTTTGCCGTCGATATCCTTTTGTAACAGCTTGGACCCTGTAAGCTCGGCAATGGTTGGTAGCCAATCGCAGCCATGGGCAACCTGATCTCGCACGGCACCTTCTGGTAAACTCCCCGGCCAGCTGATGATTGCAGGTACACGTAAGCCTCCTTCAAACATGGAAAATTTTGCCCCGCGATATGGGCCTGAACTTCCACCTCCAAAATGAGCGCGTTCCTCGTGGCTATGGCCATGATCGCTCTGGAAAATAATGATCGTATTCTTACGCAGTCCAAGCCGATCCACCGTGCCAACCAGTTGGCCTATAGCCTCGTCCTGCGTGGATAGAAACGCGGCGTAAAGATTGCGGGGGTAGGGGAGGTGTTTGTAATGCTTAAGCCATTTTGCATATCCTTGATATGGGTAATGTGGTGTGTTCAAGGCAAAATACATGAAGAAGGGCTTGTCTTTGTTTTGTTGGATGAATTCCCCGGCTTCCTTAGCCATGAGTTCGGGAAAGAATTTACCGTCCTCAAAAATTTCTTCACCGTTACGCCAGAGATCATGCCGATTAGGGCCCTGCCAATAGAAGAAATGGGAGTAATTGTCGATACAGCCACCCATGTGTCCGAAGGAATAATCAAAGCCCTGATTGTTAGGCATAGTCTCGGGAGTATAACCCAGATGCCACTTGCCAATGTGGGCTGTTTTATAACCACCTGCTTTCATGGTCTCAGCGATCGTGACTTCACTGGCGGCTAGGCCGGCTTTACCTTTAGTGGAGCCGGCATTGCCCGGCATGCCCGCGCGCACCGGATAACGGCCTGTTAAAAGTCCGGCCCGTGAAGGGGAGCATACCGGCGCTGACGCATAAAATTGCGTAAAACGCACCCCGCGCTTAGCCAGCCCATCCATATGCGGCGTGACAAGGTCTTTCGAGCCGTAGCAATTCAAGTCTACGGATCCCTGATCATCAGTATAAATAATGATGACATTCGGTTTGCGATCGGCGGCAGTAAGAGAAAGTGCGCAGAGGATTAGAATAAACAAAGTGATTCGCATAAACGAATTCTATCACGCCACAGAATATGGACGATAAAAAAACGCCCGACTGTTCATCGGGCGTTTGAAGATTTTATTTCGCTAACCGGTTATGCGGTCTTCAGTGCGGCCACGCTTTTACTGAGGCGGCTTTTGCGGCGGGAGGCGGTGCGTTTGTGCATTATGCCTACCTTCGCGGCTTTGTCTAACGCGCTCTGCAATTTCTGTAGCGTCTCGGTCGCTTTAGCCTGATCGCCGGTGGCGGTTACTTGCCGTAGCGTGCGGTTGAGATTGGAGATGTTCTCTTTCACACGCACATTGTGCTCTGATTTGCGGGCAGTTTTGCGTGAGAGATAATCGCGCCGCC
This sequence comes from Verrucomicrobiota bacterium, assembly GCA_028872685.1. Taxonomy (GTDB): domain Bacteria; phylum Verrucomicrobiota; class Verrucomicrobiia; order Limisphaerales; family UBA1100; genus JACNJL01. The sequence continues at coordinate 2,361 of JAPKEI010000172.1, forward strand.
AAGCGAGCTTCTCTTCGGGTTTGAGGTCTGCGACCTTCTTGATTTTAATGTTAACCTTATTAGCCATACGAAAAGGGAGCGGGAAATTAGCCGAACCAGCGGGAATGTCAACGGCTTTCTCAACTATTCAGCGCGCTGGAAACGGCGGTCCGAATGTCTGCTTGCACGGTATTGAGCGGCCGATCGGCGTTGATGGCGTGGATGCGATCCGGCTCGGACTGCGCCAAAGCCGCATAACCGGCCTCAACTCGCTCGAAAAACTCACGATTTGCAGATTCAAACCGGTCGGTGCCCCGTCGATTAGCGCGCCGTTTTTCGCTGATTTTAATGGGGATTTGCAGCAAAATCGTCAAATCCGGCCGTGTTTCGCCCACGGCAAAGTCGATGATCGACTGCACTTGCGCGGCATCCAGCCCACGCCCCGCACCCTGATAAACCGTGGTGGAATCATAAAAGCGATCGCACAAAACCACCTCGCCTGCCGCCAACGCGGGGCGGATGACCTCCCGCACAAGCTGCGCGCGGCTGGCGTTCATCAGCAAAAGCTCGGCCTCGGCGGTGAGATTTTTCGGGCCGTGCTTGAGTAATTTGCGAATCTGTTCGCCACTTTCCGTGCCGCCCGGCTCGCGCACCACGCGCACGGTGTGCCCCTCCGCTTGCAGCCGCTCGGTGAGCTTGTGGATGTGCGTTGACTTGCCGCAGCCTTCGGTACCTTCGAATGTGATGAAAATACCGGCCATGATTAACCACGTTTCAACCGCGCACCCTTCGGGGTGTCTTCAATCGTCCATCCTTCCTTCGCCAACTCATCCCGAATCGCATCCGCGCGGGCAAAGTCTTTTGCCTTACGCGCTTCGGCGCGTTCTTCGAGCAGTGCGGTGAGTTCCACGGGTGCTTCTTCTTCGGCTTTGCCCACACCCAGGACGGTATCGATGCGTTCCCACGCGGCCAACTCGGCGGCGGCCGTTGCGGCGTCCATTTGGTTTTCGGCAAGTCGGCGGTTGCAATCGCGCACCCAATCGAAAACCACGCCCCACGCGCTGGAGACGTTGAGGTCGTCGTCGAGCGCAGCAGTGAATTTTTCAATGACTTCACTGGCGGCATCGGCAGTGGCATCGCCGGCGGCTGCTTTGACGTCGCGGAGCTTGGCAACGCATTCATCGATACGTGCCATGGCGGTGCGTGCGCCGTCGAGGCCGGCCATAGTGAAATTGAATGTCTCGCGATAGTGGGCACTAATCATGAGTTGGCGCACTTCACGGCCGTCATAGCCTTTTTCAATGAGATCGCGCAGCGTGAAAAAGTTACCGAGGCTTTTGCTCATCTTTTTGCCTTCCACCAAAAGATGCGCGCCGTGGAGCCAATATTTTACGAAGGGTTTTCCCGTCGCGCCTTCGCTCTGGGCGATTTCGTCTTCGTGATGCGGGAAGGCGAGGTCCTCGCCGCCGAGATGCAAATCGAAACTCGTGCCGAGTATTTTCATACTCATCGCGCTGCACTCGATGTGCCAACCGGGCCGACCTTCGCCCCACGGGCTGGGCCAGTACACTTCGCCATCCTCCTCCACGCGTGCCTTCCACAGCGCGAAGTCGGCGACGGATTCCTTTTCGTATTCGTCATCACTCACGCGTTCGCCCTGGCGCATCTCCTCGAAATTGAGTTTCACCAGCCTCCCGTATTGGCAACCACAACCCTGATAATTTTCGATGGAAAAATAAATCGATTGATCTGCCGCTTGATACGCAATCCCGCGCTCCATAAGCTTGCCGATGATCTCGATCATCTCCGGAATATGATCTGTCGCCTTTGGGATGTGGTGGGCGTCAGTGCAGTTTAGCACCTTGAGGTCGGCAAAAAACGCGTCCTCATATTTCGCCGTGTACTCCGCCAGCGTGGTGTTTTGCTCACGCACGCGCCGGATAATTTTGTCCTCCACATCGGTGATGTTCATCACGTGGTTGACGTCATACCCACGGAACTCGAGGTAACGCCGCACGAGATCGGCAAAGACAAAGGTGCGAAAATTACCGATATGCGCGAAGTCGTGCACCGTGGGCCCACAGCAATACATCCCCACCGAGCCATCGGGATTCAATGGCTCAAACGGCTCTACTTTCCGGGAAAGCGTATTGTGCAAGTGCAACGGCATGCGTGCGGGAACCTAGCGGGGCTGGGAGAAAAGCAAAAGAGAAAACAGGAAGCGTGGGGTGAAATGGTTTCACTGGTAAAAGTGCGTTCAGTCATTTGCCCTGCTCATAGAGATAGTGTATAATTGTTCCATGAAAAAATGTTTATTACAGTCTGCTTTAAAAGGAATCATGTTGTGGGTCATGCCCTTGCTCTTTATTTCTCACGTTGTCGGAGCTGATAAGAAGCTGAAAACAGCGGGTGAAATGCTCTTTGATTTCAGTGGAGACAAGGTTGGAGAGCAGTGGGTCACGGTGAATGACAACGTCATGGGCGGTCGTTCAAAAGGCGGCTTCTCCTTCAAAAAAGGGAAACTGATTTTCTCAGGGGCAACAAATACCAACGGGGGTGGGTTTTCATCTATCCGCACGAAACAGTCCGATCTTAATCTTGAGGATAAAGAAGGAGTGATTATCCGGTTTAAAGGAGATGGTCGCACCTATAAGTTTGATGTGCGTATGGGGCGAAGCTCCGTAGCTCACCGGGCAGAATTCAAGACTGATAAGGATTCCAAGGGTTGGCAGATAGCAAAAATCCCCTTTTCGGCTATGTCTGCCACTTGGCGTGGCTCGCGACTGGATAGGCAACGTTATGGACTCGATAAGTCTAAGATTCAAAGCATGGGCTTCATGATCTATGACAAAAAGGACGGCCCTTTCCAGCTACGGGTGGATTCGATAAAGACCTATTCGAAAGGTGAATAATAAACGAACCTTGAGCCTGACGATTAAAAGTCATCCCTTTTTCATAAGTACTTTCTGTTAATTTAAACATCGGGCTGGCGCTTCTTTTCTGTAGACTTCGGGCATGCAGCAGTTTTTTTTAATTATTACGTTGGTGGTTGCTCTTCCAGGATTAGCGGCAGAAAAAAAATCCACGCCGGTTGATCCCAAACAAGTTTCGATTCCGAAGAAAATTCTGTTTGTAGGCAATAGTTTCACGTACTGGAATAAGGGGCTGTGGCATCACATGGAGCAACTGGTTCAATGTCGCCCGGAAAAGCTGGATTTCAAGGCCGATCGCGTCGTGCGCGGCGGCGCCTCCTTGAAAGTTATGTGGGGCAAAACCAAGGCCCCAGCTACGATTTCTGAGGGGGATTACGATGTTGTTGTTCTGCAGGAAGACATTCCGGAGACAGACGTCAAATCGTTCCATAAGTTTGCACGTAAATTTGATTCTTCAGTTCGAAAATCCGGAGCCCGGCCTGTGTTCTTTATGGCCTGGCCTTATAAACGACTTGGCTGGATCGGCTTGAAGGAGATCGCCCAAGCCCACCGTGCGATTGGTGCCGAGCTTGGCGCTCAAGTTGCCCCTGTCGGTATCGCGTGGGAAAAGGCCATGAAAGAACGCCCTGAGGTGAACATGTATGCCAAAGATAAGGAGCACCCCAGTATTCAGGGAACCTATCTTGCGCTGTGCGTCCTCTATTCTACAATATACGGGGAGAGCGCGCTCAAGCTCGAGTATTTGCCAAAGAAACACGGCAACATGACCGCCAGAGAAGCCGCGTGGTTGCGACGTGTCGCCTGGGCAACGGTTCAGGCTGAACAGGCGTTTTTGTCAAAGTGAGCTTTCCCTTCCGCGTCCCCATCACTCGATGAGGCCGAACCACTCTCTGTTCC
>JAPKEI010000173.1 GCA_028872685.1 Verrucomicrobiota bacterium
GGCCTTGCCCCCTTGAACCTTAGTGCTTGAACCTCAACCCTTCAAGGCGAGCAAAGCGAGGCTTCGAAATTTTTCCCCACGCCACACCACAAAAAATCGCCTCGGCAGGGACTCGCTTCCGCGATTCTGTGGACACTCGCAGCGTGTCCCTACTCAAATAGACCCTCCATCTGAGGGCTTTGGGACAATTAATGGACAACTCAATTCACGCAAGGCTTGCGTCGGTTCCTTGCCTTGAGTTTAACTGCCACGGCAATTTATGGATTTGGAACTATTGACGAAGGCGAAGGCTTACGGGTTTTCGGACCGGCAGATTGCGCATCTCACGGGGCGCTCGGAGGATGAAGTGCGGGCGGAGCGCAAGGGGGCGGGGCTGGTGCCAAGCTATCGGCTGGTGGATACGTGCGCGGCGGAGTTCGAGGCGTACACGCCATACTATTATTCCACATACGACCGCGGCGATGACGAGATAAATCCTACCGACCGCAAGAAGGTGATGATTCTCGGCGGTGGTCCGAATCGGATTGGGCAGGGGATTGAATTCGATTACTGCTGCGTGCACGCGGCGTTCGCGCTGAAGGAGGATGGGTTCGAGACGTTGATGGTGAATTCGAATCCGGAAACGGTTTCCACGGATTACGACACGAGCGACAAATTGTTTTTTGAACCGCTCACGCTCGAGGATGTGCTGCACATTTATGAGCGTGAAAAATGCTGGGGCGTCATTGCGCAGTTCGGCGGGCAGACGCCGCTCAATCTCGCGCTGGGTTTGCAGGCTAATGGCGTGAACATTCTGGGCACGAGCCCGGAAAGCATCGAGCGTGCGGAGGATCGCGAAATGTTTTCCGCGATGCTGCACAAGCTGAACATCCCGCAGCCGCCCAACGGCCTCGCTACCAACGAAGAGGAAGCGCTGGCTGCCGCGCACAAGCTGGATTATCCCGTGCTGGTGCGGCCGTCGTTTGTGCTCGGTGGGCGCGCGATGCAGATTGTGTATTCGGATAACGAGCTGCGCCATTACATGCAGCACGCGGTGGAGGCGTCGCCGGAGCGGCCGGTGCTGGTGGATAAATTTCTGGAAGACGCTACAGAGGTGGATGTGGACTGCATCGCTGATGCCAAGAACGGTACGTTTGTCATCGGTGGGATGCTTGAGCACGTGGAGTTTGCCGGCGTGCACTCGGGCGACGCGGCGATGGTGCTGCCGCCGCACGAGCTTTCGCAATCGGCCATCGATACGATGCGCGAGTACACCCACGCGATGGCCGCCGAGCTGGAGGTCACCGGCCTGATGAATGTGCAGTACGCGGTAAAGGACGAGATTGTTTATGTGCTGGAGGTCAACCCGCGCGCGTCGCGGACGATTCCGTTTGTCAGCAAAGCCATCGGCGTGCCGCTCGCCAAACTCGCCGCGCAAGTGATGGCGGGCGCGAAGCTCAGTGATTTGGGTTTCACGGAGGAAATCTGGCCGAAGTATTGGGCTGTGAAAGAGTCGGTGTTTCCATTTAATAAATTCGTCGGGCAGGACATTATTTTGAGCCCCGAGATGCGATCCACCGGCGAGGTGATGGGCCTCGATGCCGACCTCGGCGTGGCCTATGCCAAAAGCCAAATGGCGGCCAACACGCCGTTGCCATTGGAGGGCAAAGTATTCATCAGCGTCAGTGATGCGCACAAAGACGAAGTGCCTGCGTTGGCCAAGGATTTTGTGGAACTCGGCTTCGAGCTCGTCGCCACCGGAGGCACCGCGAAGGTCATCGAGGAAGCCGGTCTGCAAGTAGAGCGCGTCAACAAGCTCGCCGAAGGCCGGCCGAACTCGCTGGATTTGCTAAAGAACAATGAGTTGCAACTCGTCATCAACACCCCCACCGGCGAAGTGCCCCGCAGCGACGAAGTGCAAATCCGCACCAGCGCCGTCTACACCAATACGCCAATAATGACCACTATCAGCAGCGCCAAAGCCGCCGTGAAGGGAATCCGCTCCATCAAAAAATCCGGTTACGGTGTGCGGACGGTGCAGGAGTTTCATTGATTTTTACCGCAGAGGTTCACAGAGGTTTTGATATGGGTTCTCTCTGTGTCTCTGTGCTGAAAACAAGCGCCCTTTCAAACCCACCCGCCTTCGCCAATGTTTCTTCAAATTCCATTTCTGGATCGGAATCGGCCACGATGCCGGCACCGACTTGGAAGTGCACTTGGCCTTCTCGCACGATGGCGGTGCGGATGGCGATGTTGAACTGGCTTTCGCGGTTGAAGCCGAGGTAGCCGAGGCTGCCGGTGTATGGGCCGCGCGTGACGGGTTCGAGTTCGTCGATGATTTCCATCGCGCGAAACTTTGGTGCGCCGGTGATGCTGCCGCCGGGGAAACATTCGCGCAACGCGCCGAGGTGCGACAGTTCCGGCCGCAGCCTGCCTTCGACAGTCGAAACCAAATGCTGTACTTGTGAGAATTTTTCCAGCCGCATTAGTTCGGGCACGGCGATGCTGCCGAATTCGCACACGCGGCCGAGGTCGTTGCGCAGAAGGTCGGTAATCATCACCAACTCGGCGCGTTCCTTTTCGCTGGATTGCAATTCATAGGCGAGTTGGGCATCGCGCTGCGGATCGGTGTCGCGCGGGCGGGTGCCTTTGATGGGGCGGGCTTGGATGTGTTGACCGCTGAGGCGTAGGAAACGCTCGGGACTGGACGAGGTGATTTGGAAATCGCCAGCGTCGAGATAAGCAGCAAAGGGCGCGGGGCTGGCGGTGTGCAGCGCGCGGTAGAATTCCCAGCCATCGCCGGCCCACGGGGCGGTGAGGCGTTGGGAGAGGTTGACTTGGTAAATATCGCCGGCGCGGATGTAGTCGAGGGCGCGGCGGGTGGCGGTGATGAAACTTTCGCGGGTGAAGTTGGAGGTGTAGGGAGGGACGAGTTCCACCTCGTCCGTGGTTTGGTTTTCAAATGGATTTGGGGCGAGGGGGATCTCGTCCCTACCGAGTTGCGCGTGCCACCAATCGGCTTGTTGGCGGGCGCGGGATTCGTTGCGGGAACCATCGGCGGCGAGGCCGGTGGCGACGAGCCAAGTTTTGCCGAGGTGATGGTCGAAAATGGCGAGGCTGTCGTAAAAGCCGACGGCGCAATCGGGCAGTTCGAGGTCGTTCACCGCGCGCGCGCGCAGGCGGGGTTCCACGAAATTTTTCAGGTCGTAACCCCAGTAACCAAAGCAGCCGCCGATCGGGAAGGGGAGGTCAATTTCATCAATGATTTCGTAGCGTGCGAGCAGGTGCTCCAGCACATTCCATGGATTGCCAAACTGAATAGAGGGACGAGCTTGCGTGTCCGCCGGCCGCAACTCACATCGGCTGCCCCAAGTGCGCAGTGTCAAAAACGGCTGCGCGACTACAAACGAATAGCGCGCTTGTTCTTCAACCTCACCGTCGCTGCGCAGCAACATCAAACCGGGCAAACCGCGCAGTTGCTCTGCCAGCGTTTCGGGCGTGTGGCGCGTGCGGGCGTGCTCGATGAGAGGGCGCATCAGGCGAAGGCCGGCGGCGGCGAGGTTTGGTGGCCGGCGCGGTTGTGATAATCGTTGATGATTTTCACGGCCTTGGCGGGGCTGTCGGTGATGGTCACGAGGTCGGTGTCATTCGGGCTGATATATTTGCCGCGTTTGAGTGTGGTGTTGGCCCATTTGAACAGGCCGTTCCAATAGCTCCGCCCAAAACAAATGATGGGATAGCGCGGCACCTTTCCGGTTTGCACGAGCGTGAGCACTTCAAAGAGTTCATCCATCGTGCCAAAGCCGCCAGGCATATAAACGAACGCCGTGCTGTATTTGGCGAGGCACACTTTGCGCGCGAAAAAATAATGAAAGTCCACGGAGACATTGGAGTACTTGTTACCGCATTGTTCGAAAGGCAGTTTGATGTTGAGGCCCACGGAGCGTCCGCCGCCATCGGCTGCGCCTTTGTTGGCGGCTTCCATAATGCCGGGGCCGCCGCCGGTGATAACGGCAAAATTATTTTCCGCTAAACGCTTGGAGAGATCCACGGTGGCTTTGTAAAAGCGATCTCGCGGTTTGGTGCGTGCGGAGCCGAAGATGGTGACGGCGGGGCCGATGTGCGACATCTCGTCAAATCCCTCGACGAACTCGGACATAATGCGGAACACGCGCCACGGGTCTTCGTGCACGAAACGGTTGGCGGATTTCTTGGGCTTCTTGGTTCTGGCCATACCGCGAGCGTAAAGCGCGGCGCGGCGCGGTCAATGACGGGTTGTCGACAGTGGAGGAGCGGTGGAGTTTTAGCTCATTTCTCACTGTCCGCTGCTCTCTGCTCTCTGCTCTCGATGCCCTTCTTCCCGCGTCGCACGGACTGGATGGATTTGGGGCGGGCTTTGACGAGCATCCGTAGAGGGCAGCCTTCGTAGCCAAAGGCGTTGCGCATATGGCGGGTAAGATATTTGTCGTAGTTATCCGTGTACACTTCGGGGGCGTTGACAAACAGCGTGAAAGTAGGGGGCGCCTGTTTGGTTTGCGTGGCGTAATAAAGTTTGAAGCGTTTGCCGGCTTTGTTGGGCGGGGGGCGGCGCTCGATGGCGTCTTGCAGTGTGCGGTTGAGCAGCGGCGTAGGAACCTTTTGCTGCCATTGATCGGCCACGTAACGGATGGCTTCGAGCAATCGATCAAGATGAAATCCGGACAATGCGCTGGTGAAAATCACGGGGGCGTAATCGAGAAAGAACAATTGCTCCTGCACCCAACTGCCAAACTCGGAGAGCATCGTCAATCGCTTCGTGCGGTCATCGCGGTGGCGGTCTTTTTTGCGGCGACTGACGATTTCTTTTTTGCGGGCCTCCTTCACGGCGTCGGTGGTGAGGTCCCATTTGTTGATGACCACAATGCACGCGCGATGGTTGCGCGTGATGAGGTCGGCAATTTTTTTGTCCTGCTCCACAATGCCCGTTTCAGCATCCACGACGAGCACGGCGATGTCACAGCGCTTGATGGCTTCGGCAGTGCGGGTGACGCTGAAGTATTCAAGGCTGTCTTTCACGCGGCGCTTTTTGCGAAGGCCAGCGGTGTCGATGAGTTGGCAATGTTGGACGCGGCCTTCAGTCTCGATGGTGAAGGGGACGTCCACCGCATCGCGCGTGGTACCGGGAATTTCGCTAACGATCACGCGATCGCTCTGGGTGAGAGCGTTGATGATAGAAGACTTGCCGACGTTCGGGCGGCCAACGATGGCGAGGTTGAGGGTTGAGGGTTGAGGGTTGAGAGTGGACTCACCTGCTTCCGGCAAATGTTCGAGGGTAGTGTCCATCAGGACGGAGGTGCCTCGGTCGTGCAGGGCGCTGACGGGAAAAATGTGTTCGAAACCCAGCGCGGTAAATTCCACGGCGTTGTCGGCGGCGGTTTGGTGGTCGGCTTTGTTAACGGCGAGCAGCGTGGGTTTGCCGCTTTGGCGCAAATGTTGGGCCACTTCCTCGTCCAACGGCACAATGCCTTCCTGCACATCGACCACAAAAATAATCGCATCCGCCGCCTCAATGGCCAAATCCACCTGTTCCACCGTGGCCGTGGCGATGATGTCCTGAGATTTCTCGCCTGGAATAAGGCCGATTCCGCCGGTATCCACGAGCGTAAACGCCCGTCCTGCCCATTCGGCCTCGGCTGTGATGCGGTCGCGCGTCACCCCCGCCTGATCGTGCACAATGGCAATGCGGCGGCCGGCAATCCGGTTAAATAAAGCGGATTTACCGACATTCGGGCGACCAACAATAGCAATCGTTCCAGGCATCTCTTATTCGCAACGGGGCGTAGAAAGTGAAAACACGTCCAAAACAGGTGGTATTTTGCAAAAATGGCCACAAAAAGTGGCGACCCCTACGGGACTCGAACCCGTGTCGCCGGCGTGAAAGGCCGGTGTCCTAACCACTAGACGAAGGGGTCCACCTGTTAGAGCGGGGAAATATAGGGATGCGGGCGTGAATGTCACGGGAAATCTGCCGGTGAACAGAATGTGGAAGATTCATCGGTTGACAAATCGGCCAACCTCAGGCAGATTGACCGGACACCAATTTCTTTGATCCGGGCGACAGAACGTTTCTTCAGAGGGGTTCTCCACCCCCACCTCCTTGGCGTCTGTTGCCCGGATCACTTTTTTCGCCCCGTCGTTCCCCAAAACT
>JAPKEI010000174.1 GCA_028872685.1 Verrucomicrobiota bacterium
AGGATGTATTTTCTCATGGCCGTCAGTTCAACATATTTTTAAATTTTCTGTCTACTATAAAGATTGGCTTTTTTTACAGTAGGGTGCGGGCCGGTTTTTTTGGAGTGCAATGGGGCGCGGGGTGTGGTTGGGTGGGCGTTTGCTATGGGATTATTGCCGGAAATGTTTGTGGACGAGATTGAAGCGGCAGTGAAGTCGTTTGATCTGCATGTGGTGTGCCTGGATAAATCGCCGGAGGATTGCCAGGCATCGCTGGAGAGTTTGCTGGTGAAGGCGATGCGGGCGTATGAATCGCGTGGGGAAGGGATGCGCCACGGGATCGCGCTGGATAAACAGGTGACGATTTTTCTCAGCGAAGTGGACGGGGAAGAGAAGCCGATGTGCGGCATTTATTTCAACCTGCATTCGCCCTACAAAAAAGCGCAGCCGGAAGCCGAGCCGGCGGAGTCAAGGAATTGAAAAAGAAAAAAGGCCCCGAGGTTTCCCTCGGAGCCTTCTCCACCTATCCGTTATTTGGGGCGAACTGAATCGCCCACACGGATGTCCCCCTTGTTGATATCAGCTACTAAATACGTGTCGTCGGTTTGCTCTGTGGTGGTGATCTCTCCTACGGGCTGGCCCTGGCGGAGGACGAGGTAGCGCATCTCGGGTGGCGGGAGTTTGGAACCCACAATTTCCACCACCACAAAAGCGAGGCCTTGATCCACGAGCATGACGCGGCCGGCATCATTCCCAACCTGCAAATTGGCAGGCGTATTAGGTTTGGACTTAGGGTTGTTTTTGATGCCCACCTTGGGAGGGCTTTGGCCGAAGTTGTTGCCGGCCCCTCCGATGGGATTGGCCGATGGATCTTCCTTGCCCTTGATATAGTTGCATCCAGTGAATGCAGACACGCCAAGCGCTAGCAGATAGTAAATTGGGATCCTCCTTGTCACCCTTAACTGGCAGCAGGCTATTGAATTTGTGGGTTTCGTCAACTTCAGGTTGTTCGCAAACTGTGAGTCACGTGTGAATAAGCAGGCCCAAGAAAAGCCTGCTGTGGCACTCACACACACCTGTATCATCCTCATTTTTGGATTGCTTTTTGCCCCCGATCGACTAGTTTTAATGGATGGAGGTGCTAAACACAAAACGCAGTATTCCATTGGGAATATTGATGGCGGTTTTTGCAATTGGACTGACCGGGTGCTCGGGCATTCGCGTGAACCAAGATATTTCTCCGGCCACAATTTTGTTGCCGGGACTGCTGGGCGAGCATGACACCACTGAGGCCAGAGCAGAGCCTTTGATGGCCGGGCATTCCCGATAGGGGTCGACTTCTGCAGTGATTTTCGCCGCTTGCCTGGGCATCGGGGCAACTTTTTCTTCGATTGCTTTTTGTGAAGCATGCTTCTTTCACCTATTTTTTAGGGGTCAAGTCTATTTCTTTTTTTAGTGTACCTAAATTTTTCCATTTCGTGTTGACGGGGATTCGCCAACCTGCCATAGCTAACCTTTCCGTTTTTAGAAAGAGAAATTGACACATGCCACGCGGTAAAAAAGGAACAAGAAAACCCGCGCCCAAGAGCGGCGCGGCCCTGAAATATGATGCGCACGCCACCGCGCTTGAAGATGCCTACGGCATGTTGGCAGACTTGCGCCGCGAGCTTTCCGATTCGCGCGAGGACGTGGATGAACGCGAGGACATCCTCGAGCTGTTTGCCAAATGCAAGGATGAGCAGCGGGCGTGGCTGTTGTTGGAGGATTATTTTTCCAAGCTGAAGCTGAGCCGCAAGGATTTTCCCGGGGATGATTGGTGGGATGACGTGGCAAAGGCAAAGGGCAAGAAACGCCTGGAGGCCCTCTCGGTGGTGTTCCTGCGCGCAGGAAGGCAAATGCCGGCTGAGCTAAATCAGCACGCGAACCTCAAGCGCTTCAAGGAAATCGAAAAGGCCGAGCGCGAGCGCGCGGTGTTCAAGGAGCTGGAACATTGGATGTTCCCGCCCGCGCCGAATCATCTCGATGCCCCGCGCGCATCCATCCGCGCTGTGGCCGTGCCGGAGCCGGAAGACCTCGATTCAAGTCTGCAAACCTTGCGGGTGGAATTCGTGGTGCGCAGGCCGCGCACGGGCGACCGCAAGAAATCGATCACCAATCTCGTAGACCTCACCGTGCGCGCTGCGCACGAAAAAGAATTGTTTCCGGCCGAGGATTGGGAATTCATCGAGTGGGTTGTCGAACATTACGGCGACGAGCTCAAGGGGCGCGACAGCCTCACCTTCACTGGCCAGCCGTTGCTGCAATGGCTGGCCCATTGGGGCGGCCAATCGCGACTGCAACCGGGCGTGGATTCCCAGCCCTATGAGTTCCACGGCCAACTTGCCGAGCTGAGCCCTTCGTTTAAAAACGGCACGGCTGTGCTCGCCTTCACCCACACGCTCTTGCTGCCCGATGGCCGTGAGGTGGCGCTGGAGGATGCGAAATTTTTTGCCGGTCGGCCCACAATGGTGCTGGTGGACAACACATTTTATTTCCTGCGCAACAGTCCGCCCGCTTCGCTGCTAAGCAAGTGGGTGGGCAATCCGCGCGCTCCGATCAACAAACTCAGCACGCGATTCATCACCGAACTGCGTCGCACCCACGTGCGCGAGGGCATCGACTGGAATGAACTGTGCGAATCGCACACGGCCAAGCCGCTATTCGTTTTGGAAATGCATGGCGACCGCCTCGAACTGCGCTTGCAAGCCAAGAGCGACCTCGACGGTAGCCTCTGGGAATGGACCGGCCATGAATGGCACATCAAAGCCAAAGGCAAACGCCGCGCGGACAAGCCGCAAGTGTTGGAGGACGACCGCCTCGAGCCTTCCATCGAATGGCTGCGCAAGCTCGATTGGTTTACGCCTGAGCCCGGTTTGTGGGTGGGCGATGCGAATGAAAATTTTCTTAACGTGCTCGCCAGCGTGTGGCACGAACGCCCGCAGGACGCGGAATTTCTTGGCAACGATTCGTTCCAGCGCCTGTTCCTCAAACCCAAGCGATTAAAGCCCACGCTCATTGTGAAAGGCAGCGGCATCGATTGGCTTTCGGTTTCCACGGAGTGGGAAGAGGAAGGAATGAAGCTCACCAAAAAAGATTTGGAAAGCCTCGCGCAGGCGACCAGCCGGTTTGTGAAACTGCCCAGCAAAGGCTGGGTGGAGCTCGATGTGGACGCCACCCAACGCGCGCAGGAAGCGATGGCTGATCTCGGCCTTGACGGCCTCGAAACGGGCACGCAAAAGATCGCGATGGAACAGGCCGCGCATCTTGGCGAAGACGCTCTTTCGCAATTCGGCGATGGCAAGCAGGCGCAAAAACTGCGCGACCGCATCGAGCATTTCGAGGGCATCCCCACCAACGACCTGCCCGAAGGCATCAATGCCGAGCTTCGACCGTATCAGCATTCGGGTTTCGAGTTTCTCTGCCACCTGCAGTCCATGCGCCTCGGCGGCATCCTCGCCGACGATATGGGCCTCGGCAAAACGCTCCAAACGCTCGTCTATCTTAAATGGCTCAAGCACCGGAAAAAACGTGGCAAATCCAATCCGTGCCTCGTCGTGTGCCCCGCCTCGGTGATGCACAACTGGAAACGTGAGGTGGAGAAATTCACTCCGGATATGTCCGTGCTCGTGCTCGAAAGCGGCGCCGCGCGCCACGCGATGCGCAAGCACATCCCCGATTACGACATCGTAGTGACCAACTACTCGCTGCTCCGCCGCGACCTCGAGGATTTGCAACGCTACAAATTCAACGCCATTATTCTCGATGAAGCGCAGTTCATCAAAAACCCCGGCGCGCAGGTCACCCAATCGGTTAAGCAACTCTCGTGCAAAATCCGGCTCGCCCTCACCGGCACGCCGTTGGAAAATCGCCTGCTCGATTTGTGGAGCATCGTGGACTTCGTACAGCCGGGCTATCTCGGCGATGAAAAACATTTCCACGCCATGTACGACCCCGCCGGCGGCGACAGCGAAGAAGCTATTGCCAATCGCCGCATCGCCCGCAAGCGCCTCTCCTCGCGACTGCGCCCCATCTTGCTCCGACGCGTCAAAACCGAGGTCGCCAAGGATTTACCCGAGCGAATCGAGCAACGGCACGACTGCGAACTAGGCGCGGATCAACGCAAACTGTACCTCGCCGAACTCCGTCGCAGCCGCGATACGGTGATGGAAACCATCCAAACCAAAGGCGTCGCCAAAAGCCGAATGCAAGTGCTCGCCGCCCTCACGCGATTGCGCCAGATTTGCTGTCACCCCGCACTCGTAGGCAACGACTCCTCCTCCGGCAAAACCGATGCGCTGTTCGACCTGCTCGAGCCATTGGTCGCACAGGGCGAAAAAGTTTTGGTCTTCAGCCAGTTTGTGCAGATGCTGAAAGTTTTGGAAAAAGATTGTGGCACGCGCGAGATCCCCACGCACATGCTCACCGGCGAAACCAAAAACCGGCAGGATGTCGTCAACGCGTTCCAGGAATCCGAAGGCGCAGGCATTTTCCTGCTTAGCCTCCGCGCCGCCGGCACTGGCCTCAACCTCACCACTGCAAGCTATGTGGTGCTATACGATCCGTGGTGGAATCCGGCCGTGGAAGCGCAGGCCATTGACCGCACCCACCGCATCGGCCAAACCAAAACCGTCAACGCCTACAAACTTATCGCCCCCGGAACGGTTGAGGAAAAAATCTGGAACCTCCAACAAAGCAAACGCCAAACCATCTCCGACGTCCTCGGCGAAAAAGGCTTCGCCAAGAGCCTCACCAAAACCGATTTGGAATTCCTCTTCAGCGAAGAATAAAGAAGTGAGTGGTGCCCGCTGCGAAACACGAATCATCAATCACAATTCAAGACCCAAGCCCTTGAGCCTTGGTCATTGAAAATTAAAAAGTGGTTGTCCCGCAGGGATTTGAACCCCGACTAGATGTACCAAAAACATCTGTGCTACCATTACACCACGGGACAGTAGGCCGCACACACACTAGCTGCCCAGCTACTCGCCGAAAAGAAAATTCCCTAGAAATCCCATGACCCCCGTCGAGCACTTCCGCGATACCCTCGCCCGCACGCCATTCACCGCGCTCGCACCCATGCAGGATGTCACCGATCTCCCCTTCTGGCGGCTAATGGCCCAATACGGCGGACCTGATCTTTATGTCACTGAATACTTCCGCGTGCGCGAAGGGTCGCGCTTGGAAAAACCCATCCTCAAATCCATCACACAAAACCCCACCGGCAAACCCGCGCTTGCACAACTCATCGGCAACCACATCCCCTCGCTCATCCGCACCGCGCGCGAATTGCAACAGCACCCCATCGCCGGCATCGACCTTAACCTCGGCTGTCCCGCGCCCGTTGTTTACAAAAAATGCGCCGGCGGCGGATTACTCCGCGACCCCGCCCAAGTCGACGCCATCCTAGGCGCTTTGCGAGAGGCCGTGGAAATTCCCTTCACCGTCAAAACCCGAATTGGCTTTGACGACTCCGCCGTGTTCGAGGAACTCCTTCCCCTCTTCGCCAAACACCATATCGACCTCCTCACCGTCCACGGTCGCACCGTGCGCGAAGGTTACCGCAGTGGTGTCCATTATGATTTCATCGCGCGCGCCGTCGAAGCCCTCCCCTGCCCTGTGCTCGCCAACGGCAATGTTTATTCTGCCACCAAGGCAGCCGCCGTGCTGGCCGACACCCACGCCGCCGGACTCATGATCGGCCGCGCCGCCATCCGCAACCCGTGGATCTTCCACCAAATCCGCCAAACCCAAAACGGCGAAACCCCCTTCATCCCAACCGGCCACGATGTGCTTGGCTATTTACGTGACCTCTTTGAAACCGTGCGACCACCAAACCTGAACGAAAAATCGCACGTATCGAAAATGAAAAAATATTTCAACTACATCGGCCTCGGCATCGAACCCACCGGCGACTTCCTCCACCGCATCCGCCGCACTACCACCGAAGCCAATCTCTTCGCCATCTGTACCGACCACCTCGAGCATGACCAACCAATGCCGCTGGATCCCTTCGACCTCGCCCTCAAGCCAAGCGATGTGCTGGCGGGAGAGCATCGGTAAGTTCACGTACACGGGCCTCCACTGCATCGATCGTTTCGTCAGGCGTCGACGTGCCCGCCGTAATGCCCAACACACCGGCCTC
>JAPKEI010000175.1 GCA_028872685.1 Verrucomicrobiota bacterium
CCCCGATGGCAACTTTGTAGAGCTCATCGGGCCAGTGAATGAATAATTGAAAAATGGGGGCTTCTAACCCATAATAAATCCTTGATTGAGGACTAATAGATGAACACGAATCGCCGACAGATGCTGAAAGTGCTTCGCACTCATTCCGCCCAATCAAAATCAAGAATTATACATCGAACAGATTGTCTATTTACAGGAGATCGTATTTGGACAGCAAGACATCCGTTCTATAACAACATTTTCACCTCTCCTCCCCAGGGATATAAATTTAGCGAAGAAACTACATTTATATCCGAAAGGGATGCTGCACATTATGAGGAAAACATTCTGAGTAAAAAATGGCATTTGTTACCGCAACCAACCCGACAATTCTTTGAAATATTTTCCGATAAATGCTTCAAACTCGCTGTTACAGAAGCCCAGTTCATGCAATTTCTTCAGGGCCGACCGCTGAAACAACAGCTGAATATCCCTGATCACTCCAAACTACTTTTTGTCCCGACTTATCCTCTTTATGTTGGGCCGAAGGACTGGCTAATTGCTATTGAGGACTATACCACACTATTATATCCCCATGTGCAAAATGGCCAAACAGCAGACCTGAATATACAAAATCATTTTGTAACGCGTATAATCACCGCGCTTTGCAGTTTATCAAATTTCAAGGGGTTCATAACGCATATACGCAATACAGCTGAGACACTGGCTAAACTGTTTCCTGAACTGGAACAACAAGGAAAAATAAACTATGTGCCTGCAGGAGTTCGGATCCCGGATCGTTCTCGAAGAATGTCTGTAAGCGACAAAAAACACTTTTTATTCGCAAATTCCTTTCACGGCGGAGCCTCGCATTTTTTTGTAAGAGGGGGGCGGGAAATGCTCGCTGCATTTTTTGCAGTTCAGAAACGATGTCCTAATCTTCATCTTACAATCCGAAATCCTCTTCCTTGGGATCATATGAGCAAAACCGAGAAGGATCTGGTGAAAACTCACCCAAGAATTCGTCACATTGAAGAGCATATTGACGATTCTGAAATGGACGATCTAATGAATCAATCTGATGCCTTTCTTATCCCCTCTTTTCGACTTCATATTGTTTCCACAGTGAAGTCTTTATCCCATGGATTGCCAGTGCTTTGTTCAGATGGATGGGGCTTTGACGAAATTGTTAATCACGGTCAAACCGGATTAGTTGCTGATGGACAATGGGGTGTCCATTCCTGGACAGATGAAGACGGGGTGCTGCGCGAAAATTATGATGATGGTAATAACTATAAACCGAGGTTAGGGGAAAATTTAGCGCGTAATATGTTAGCCGTAGCTTCAGATAGTAAATTTGTCGATTTTTTGTCAAAAAACGCTAGAAAAGATGCGAAAAAACGATTTTCCAGTGAAACTCGTAACGAGATATTCAAGAATGTATTGGATGGTTGCATGAATAATTGAAAAATTGGACCTTCCAATCTATCATTAATCTTTGGTTGAGGACTAATAGATGAACACGAATCGCCGACAGATGTTGAAGGGGCTCTCGCTGGGAGCGGGGTCCATGCTGCTTTCCCCGATGATCCAGCGGGTGATGGCCAATGCCGAAGGTAAGGAGCGTCCGCCGCGGTTTGTGTTCGTGCTGCAGAGTAACGGCTTTGATGCCGTGCAGGCGTGTCCGGAGAGTATTCCGTTTCAGAAATATGCGGACCGCGAAAAATTTGAATCGATTGATCTCACGCAGCACAAGCTGCCCAAGGGGCTCGCGGCTCTGGAACCTTTAAAGAGCAAGACCACAATTGTGCAGGGGCTTTCGGGTCGCTGCACCGGTGGTGGTCATTCCACTTGGGGTGGCTCCCTCGGCCAGTACCGGATATCCGGTGCTAATCTTTCACCTCAAAATGTCACTATCGATTACCAACTTGGGCAGGCCGTTCCCGGCATTCTACCTTGGATTGGTGTGGGAATGGCTTCGGGTGCGCGTGATGCGTTAATGAATATTACCGCGCGTGCAGCGCATAAAACCATGCCGATCATCCTGAGCCCGGAGAAGGCCTATAACTCTTTCTTCAGCGTGGCGGCCGGTGGCGAGCGGGAAAAGAATTTTCACCTGAAGCGCAACCTGCTCGATTACATGGTGGGTGACGTAAAGAAAACCCGGAAGGCGTTGGGTTCGCTGGGTGGTGAAGAGCTGGACGCGTACTTGAGCGCGTACGATCAATTGGCCGCGCGGCAGTATCAGTTGCTGGCCAATAAGGATGTGCTTAAGAAGTCGGCACCCAAGTTGGATGACCGGTTTACCTCCACGGTGGCAACCAAACGGTTGGAGGCACAGTTCGAACTCGCAGGCTCTGCGCTTATTGGCGGACTAAGCAACGTGGCGACCCTTACCTGTGCCGCGACCGAGATCAACGCCCAGCCTTACCTTGGAATCGGCGTAGACGTAAGCAATCACGGCTATGGACATATGGGGGGCAACAAGCGCGACGCCAAAGGCATTCCTTATTACGAGAAAACCCGCGGATGGCTTTTTAGTCTCATTGCCAAGCTCGCTCAACGTTTAGAGAAAACTCCTGAGGGCGATGGTAACATGTTGGATAATACCATTATCGTTTACATGAGTGACGCGCCTGACACCCATCACTCGACGGGTTATGAGTGGCCGCTGGCGATTGTTGGAAATCTCAAGGGCAAAATGAATTTAGGTGGCCGCTACATTAATTTTCCCGGATACGGAAAACCGGGCCATCACACGGTGGGCGCGTTGTACACGACGTTCCTTAATTGTGTCGGTCAACGACAGCAAACTTTCGGTCGCCTTGATCCGGATCTGGACGAGAAGGTAATGCAAACCGGGCCGCTTGCTCAGTTGATGGCGTAACGCAGGCTCATGATGAAGCGCCTGTTCTCTATTTTTCTTTTTAGCCTTAGCATCAGTTTCTGGCTTGAGGCGGCGACGGATTCCAAATGGACGGAGCATCGTCGCGCACTGCTCATCAACGCCAGTAACGACAAGGCACATGTGCAGACCGTTAAGGCGCTCGAAAAAGCGCTGCACACCAAAGGCTTTGTCGTCACCACGCTGGGCGATGCCCCCAAGACAGACGGGGTCACTTACGAGAAATGGGTCCGAAGCATACCTACCATGGGGGTAAGTGTGTTTTATTATCTGGGCCGGTTGGAAACCGAGAAGAGCCCCGACGGCAAGCGCCTCTGCTACTCCATGAAAATCGGAGGCTACCGGGAAATCCCGCCCGCACGCGACCCGGCTTTGGGACGAGCCCAAGCGGAGGACAAGCCCTGGCTCAGTTTGGAGCGGTTATCCCAGAAGCTAAGCAAGAATACCGCCCGGGCAAACATGGTGGTGATCGATTGCCTCGGCATTGATGACAAGGCCAAGTCCGGACTCAAGGACGAGGACCTGTTTGGCCAAGCTCAAGGACAGTTCCGCGGCGAGTTGTTTTCCAGTTTCTACCCGGGCAAAGGAGCCTTTCATCCCAGTTTGGAGACTCCTAAATTCGGCCCATTGATGGCGGATGTATTGATCCAGTCCCTGAAAACGAATGGCTCGCTTCCACCGCGCATTGATAAACTTGGCTATACCGTCACGCCGCGAGAGATCACCTTCGCCTTGAAGCACGAGGCGGCCAGAGTGTGCGCTCCCCCAGAGGTTTTGCAGGAGGGGCGTTTCGCGGGTGATCAGTGGGTCGACCAAAACGGTTTCTGCTTTGTTTGGTGTCCCGCGGGAACTTTTATGATGGGCGACAAGGCCTTCGAGGATTCTCAACCGGTGAAGGTCACCCTCTCGAGGGGGTTCTGGATCGGCAAGTACGAGACTCTGGGCGACGAGGCTAATCTCTTCAACGCAGGTGGACAAAAGCTCGGCAACAAATACGCGAAGTTCCTGCCGCCGGGCATCGGCAGCGTCGACAAGGTATCTCCCGAAATTGTGAAATGGCAGCTCTATGGAGTCAGTAAAGGCCTCGCTTACAAGGGCTGGACTTACGATTACCCCACCGAGGCGGAGTGGGAGTATGCAGCCCGCGCAGGCACACGGGCGGGTTATCCCTGTGCTATCAAGGACCTCGGTAAGTACGGCAACTTCGCCGACCGTACCCTCTACGAGGATCGTGAGCTGGCGCATTACATCTATGCCAACCGTGAAGCGGATGATGGCTACGGCCGGGTCTTTGCCCCCATTGGTCAGTACCTTCCCAATCCTTGGGGTATACACGACATGCTGGGTAACTTGGCTGAGTTGTGCTGCACCTATTATACCGACCAGTTGATCACAGGAGCTGATCCCAATGATCAATCACTCCCTGACCCCAGAGGGTCGCGGCACCGGATATCGCGTGGCGGTTCCTGGTGCAGTCCGCCCGAATATCTGCACGTGGCTTTTCGCAACGCATTCACCGGCGCCCAGACCCCGCATGTCGGGATGCGCCTTGTGCTGCGGCAAGGGGAACGGATCACGCGAACCCGCACTGAGATCACGAAGGCCCTTCAGGCAAAACTGGATGCCGAGAAAAAAGCCAAGCAGAAGGAAAAGTGATGAAGCATTACTTGACGTTAATATTTGTTCTGTTTGCGTTTGGGCTGAAGGCGGATGAGGAATTCACCCGCAAGATTCGACCTTTCCTCAACACCTATTGTATTTCCTGCCACGGCCCACAAAAGCAGAAGGGCAAAATCCGTTTCGATCAGCTCACAGCCAGCATGAGTGATCGTAAGGAAGCCGAATTGTGGGCACGTATGTTGGAGGCCATGGAGTTTGGCGAGATGCCTTCAGACAGTGCCAAGAAATTCCCCGCCAAGGCAGAGGCACGATTGGTGCAGGGATGGATTAGCCGCGCCTTGGAAGCGCAGGGCCTCGCGGTGGAGGAAAAACGGGACAAGGAAGGCTACGGTAATCTTGTTTCACACGAACTACTCTTTTCTCCTGCCGAAAATAAGAGAACCATTGATGTAGCCGCCCGTCTCTGGCGAATCACTCCCAAGGCCCTTGCCAATTTGTTGCGGGGTGCGCGAATGGTTTCTAATCCTTTCGACCTGGAGAAGCCTCACGGCAATTTCCGCGACTTCAAGGGGAAATATCATTTCAACTCACTCATGGCTGAGCAGATCACCGAACTGGCCATTGCCCACTCCGATAAGGAGGCCAAGAACGCCCGCAAGATGATCGTTGGCTTGCGGGAAAAGGGGAGCACCATCGATGAAGCAAACCGGGAGGCAATCAAGCGGCACTACAATACTGTGCTACGCCGGTCACCTGCGGAGAAAGAGATGGAGTCACTGATGGCTCTACTCAAGAAGGTGGATGCCGAGTTGGGAATTCCGCGTGGTCTTCAGGCTGCCTATGCCGCAATTATATTGCAGCCGGAAACCTTGTTTCGCTTCGAGGGCACGGACGGAGTCAGTGATTCAAAACTGGTGAGTCTTTCCCGTCGCGAGCTGGCTACTTCACTTTCCTACGCCCTGACGGACCTGCCGTTGGATGGCAATATGCTGCGGGCATTTGAGAATGAGAAAATGCCCGTGCGCGATATTATCCGCGCTGAAGCTGGTCGTTTGTTCGAAGATGAAAAGCGACCCTACGCCAGGAATCGTCTACTGCAGTTCTTTCAGGAATATTTTGATTACCAGAAGGCTGAGGATGTATTTAAAGATCAGATTAAGGGCCATAAACATTGGGCTCCGGCATTAGTGTATGATCTGGATGCGCTGGTCATGCATACGCTCAAAAAAGATAAGCAGGTTTTCAAGACCTTGTTGACCACCCCTGAATATTTAATTTTTGTTAATAGCCACCGCGATCACGGCAATCCGCTTGTTTACAATCTACCGCCGGACTGGAAACCAACATCCAAGCCGGTGCGATTTCCCAAGAATCAGCGGATGGGAGTACTAACCCACCCGGCGTGGTTGGTGGCTCACTCTGGAAACTTTGATAATGATCCTATTCGGCGTGGCCATTGGATTCGCTATAAACTTTTGGGCGGTAACGTCCCGGATATTCCGATCAATGTGGATGCCAAGCTGCCCGATGATAAAACGATGACTCTACGCGAACGTATGCACGTGACTCGGGCGGAGGAATGCTACAAGTGTCATAGTAAAATGAATCCGCTAGGGTTGCCTTTTGAATTGTA
>JAPKEI010000176.1 GCA_028872685.1 Verrucomicrobiota bacterium
GGCCTTCGGTTTTGGATTTGATTTGGCGTTTGTCGAGGCGGATTTCTTTACCGTCGATGCCGAGGTATACCTCGGCATTGCCGCCGCGCCGCATCGCGATGCCGTTGTGTACGGCACCATCTGTCATCGTGATCACCCATGAGCGCAGGTAGGGCGACACTTCTTTGTTGGGTTGCAGAATGGATTCCAAAATACGCGCGCGCGATGAGCCTCGACCGATGTGGGTGAGGTCAGGGCCCACGCGGGTGCCGCGTTCATTGACTTGATGGCATTGTGAGCAGAGCGCGACTTTTTGGTTAAAAAAGATTCGTTCACCTACAGTCGCATCGCCCCTGCCAGACAGGGCATCGAGGCGTTTCAACCAGGTCGCTGTGTCAGTGGACGCCGGTCGGTCTGAGGCAAATTGCTGGCCGAGCATGCGTTTTATCGCTGGGGCGGCAGATGTGTGTTGTTTCGCCAGCTTTAGTAACCTCTCTTGGTCGTCAGCTTCAAAATGTGCGCCAATTAGGCTGCGCAATGATTCATCACGTAATGATGCACTCTTTCCTGCGGCAATTTGCATTAACGCATCGGTATTGGGTGACTTGTCTAGGCCCATCGCAGCCACGGCGGTCAGACGCAGTTGTGTGTCACGTTTTTCATCTAGTGCAATGGCGCGTATTGTTTCGGTGATGGCGGCATCAGTAAGATGTTGCATCTTCTGCAAGGCCTCATGTTGTAGTGTTTTCTCCTTTGATTTGAGCCAAGTCCTGAGTTGCTCCGAGGTCAGCGCCTTGTGGCCACCAGGGAGGTAGCGCAACACATGTGCACGCAGGCTGTCTGGCGTATCTTTATTTTTTAGGAGTGGCAGCACGAATTCCTCGTTGACGCGATCCGGGTTCTTACGTCCATCCAGTGCATCGAGGCAGGCGAGATAGGCACGGAAAAGGCGGTAATCATAATTTCCTTTGCGTAGCGCAGTCTCGATGGAAGGACGGAATTGCTTGAGTTGGTGGTCCGCAATCCAGCGTGCTGCTTCAAAACGCACGGAGGGTTGTGCGTCGGCAAGGAAAGCAGGGATGTGCTGAATGCTTTCAGGTAGGAGACTTTCCTTTAATGCATAAAGTGCGGCGATACGTTTGCCGGTGGGGAGATTTGCCAAGTTTATTTTTAGTAGTGCACCGACATGATGACGCAACCCGTAAAGTGCGGCAGATTTTATGAATTGATCGCTATGCTGCGCTTTAGTCAACAGCATAGATAAATCGTCTTTCCCGGTGGATTCTCGGAGGTTGTGTAGACGCTCAGTGTCTTCTCCGATGTAAGCAGGTGGCTTTAATTGCTGAGGCTTTTCGTCTGTCTTACAGCTGATACGCCAGAGTCTGCCTTTTTGGTTTAGATTGTATGAACTGCTGCCCCAGTCGCTAATAAACAGGCTCCCGTCGGGTGCCATTGCCATACCGACAGGGCGGAATGAATCATCACCCTGCACCAGTGGTTTCATGGTGGCTCTGACCGATGCGCCGTGGCGCTTCAACCGATAACGTTCAATTCGATGGTCACCCCATGAGGTGGAGAGTATTTCCCCGCGGTATTCATTGGGGAACATTGGTGAGTCGAAATGAATCACTTCGCAGGGGGCTTCTCCGGTGCCGTGGATCATTGGTAATGTGCCGGTCAGTTCGCCGTTCCACGCGAGGAAGGGATGAATGCCCCTGCGACCGTGTTTGTATTGATAACCGTAATCACCCCCGGGTACCACATGCAATAGGCGGCAGGGGGGGGTGTTGCCGGGATCGTTGTCGACCGCGAAGATACGACCCCACGGGTCGACGCAGGTGCCAAATGGATTCCAGAAGCCCCGCGCAATTTGTTCGAGTGCCATGCCGTTGGCCGTGCAGCGAAACACGCCACCCCCAATGCCCGCCGCGCCTTTAATTTTCACACTGTCACGTCCAATCATCGTGTACGCGTGCCCAAGGTTTTCGCCGAGCCCAAAGATCAAATTTCCCTTTGTGTCAAAGCTTAGGCCGCTCAAGCCGTTGTGCGGGTAGGTGCCGTTGGTATCCATTACAATGACGTCCTCAGATCTATCCGCTTTGCCATCGTCATTGGTATCGCGCACTCGGAGGATGCGGTTGCGTTCAGCGAGGTACACCCAGCCGTTTTTGCCGATGCAAACATCCATGCCCATTTTGAGGCCTTCATAAAAAATGGAGCGTTTGGCTTTGCCTTTTGCCGAGGGCGTGAACATTAGTACGCGGTCGCGTTCGGGGCCTTTGTAATCCTTGGGGCGAAAATGGGTGTGACTTTCGATGACGATTACTCGGCCTTTTGCATCCACCCCGAGGCCGGTGGGTGTGACGATGTCGGTCGCTTCGGCGATGAGTTCGATGACGATGCGCGGGTCGGGCGACTTGGGCGCACCGTCAGCAATGAGCGCAAAGGGGAGGGCGAGCAGAAGGTGGAGCGTTTTCATGGTAAAATGAATGGAGCCAGTGAACGGATTCGAACCGTTGACCTGCTCATTACGAATGAGCTGCTCTACCAACTGAGCTACACTGGCTGCTGACGGAATGTATCGATGGGGTGCAAGAGCAGCAAGAAAATTGGAGATGTGAGTGATTGGGATGGAAATTTAACTCGCCGTCTTCCGTAGCGACTGCCCGAGCATCCAGCCGGCCCAAGTGCAGATGAGGCAGATTGCTACGGAGGCAGCGATATTGAGGCCAGCTTTGCTCCAGTCGTTTTTCTGCATGAGTTCGAGCGTTTGTAAACTGAAAGTGGAGAAGGTGGTGAAGCCACCACAAAAACCGGTGACAAGGAATAGCGCGGCGGGGGATTTGCGTTGGTCGATTTCCCAGAACCCAGCCGCGACGCCGATGATCAATGAGCCGAACACATTGGCGGCGAGTGTGCCGAAGGGAAAGGTTTCAAACCGAGCTAGCCCCACTGCCAATCCATGCCGGCCGAGGCTGCCGAGCGCGCCGCCGAGGGCAATGCAAAGCCAAGTCATGCGCGGGATGTACACGCGCGCACGGGTATTGGCGAGAGTTTCCTTTTTTATCGAGGCGGGGTGAAGGGTTGGCGAAGGATGACGCGGATGGTGCGGGTGGATATCCAGTTGGTGGTATTGTTGGGGTCACGCCAGACCCATTGACCGGTGGGGTCAACCCAGCGCCCGAGCGCGGGATCCCACACGGCGTTGGCGGGGCGTTGGCTGTTGTTGAACCACACCATGGGGTCCACGTAATAATCGCCAAAAGTACGGTTCATATCGGTGCCGGCCCGCACCCATGAGGAGGCCAACGGAGTGGTAGCGGAAAAGGCGCGTTGGCTGGGATCGTTGGGATCGGGGTTGATGCGGTAATTGAGCGGACGCACCGGAAGGCGATAGCGAATGGGATGACCTTTGCCCTGATTGGTAGGCTTGATCCAGCCGCGCGGGCCCACTTTGGTGCGGGGCGAGGGAACCCGCTGGGCGGTCGCGATCTGCGCGCTGAAGGCAAGGGCCAGCCCAATGCTGAACGCGCGAGAAATGGTTGTTAGCAAATTGCCAGTATTCATACCGTCAAGTTAGACGGTAAGGGAATGGGCGAGTTACCTGCGGGCGGGATTTGGTTGTTACCCTCGCGGTTTGTGCTAGTCGCGGCGGCTCACATTGGGCAGTACGTCGCGCAGGCGGACGTAGTCGCTGAGGATGTCCAGTGTTTCACGCAGGACAGCATCGAGGGTGAAGGTGTTGGAATCGTCTTCCGGGATAGGCGAAGTTTCAGTTTTCTCGACCTTCGGCTTGGGCGCGTCGAGTTTCTTTAGCGGCTTGCCTGCCGTAGCGCTTTTCACATCGATTTCAAAATATTTTTCGGCGGGTTGTTTGCGACCGGTGCGTTCTTTGTTGCGGGCTTCGATGCGAGTTTTATTGTCGACACGTTCCTTGCGGCGCTCGGCTTCATTGAGGGAAACGGTTTTGTCGGCTTGTTGTTTTTTGGCGCGGACGATGTCTTCGTTAATGTACTTGAAGTCAGCGCTCTTCCCCACGCGTTTGGCGGAGCTTTTGCGAAGGCTGGTGAGGAAGGGTTCCACGCGGTTGAGAACCTTGTAGGTGGCCTTTTTAATTTTATCGGCCTCTAACGCACGGGGTAGCTTGGCTTCGCCCATGCCGAGGTGGTCGAAGATCGAGGGCAATTCCACATCTGATAGCACGCCAAGGCGTTGGGTGGTGCTGCCGTTGATGCGGTAGAATTTTGAGATGGTGAATTTAAGGCGACCGGAATCTTCACCGAGATTAGCAAGGATGCGGCGGTTGAGTGGTAGCAATTGCTGGACAGTGCCTTTGCCGTGAGTGGCTTGGGAGCCTACGACGACCGCGCGGCCGTAGTCCTGCAGGGCGGCGGCCACAATCTCTGAGGCGGAGGCGCTCATGGGGCTGACGGCAACCACGAGTGGGCCGTCATAAGCCACGCCGCGTTTGGTGTCGCCGAGTACTTTGTTTTGACCACGGAAATCTTTTACCTGCACCACGGGGCCCAAATCAATAAAGAGGCCGGCGAGGTTGATGGATTCCTGCAGGATGCCGCCGCCGTTCATGCGGAGGTCAAGCACGATGCCGTCCACCTTTTCTTTTTTGAGGCGCTCGATGAGCGTGCGGCAATGGTCGGAGCATTTACTGTAAAAACCGGGCAGGTTGAGGATTCCGAGCTTTTCGGTCTTGCCGTTGACTTTGCGTTCAATGATGTAGGCCTTGGCTAAAGAATCTTCGAGCTTCACTACGTCGCGTTTAATCTTGATGACCTTGCGCTCCTCCTTGCCGGCGGGGATGATGGTGAGTTCCACGATGGAACCTTTTTTGCCGCGAATGAGCTGCACCACTTTGTTGAGTGTCATATCGATTAAATCAGTAGGCTCTTTGTCGCCTGGGTTTTTGACGGCAATAACTTTGTCATTGGCTTGGATGAGTTTGCTTTTCGCGGCGGGGCCGCCGGGCATGATGCGCACGATGGTTGTGTAGCCATCTTCGGCGCGTAGCACAGCACCAATGCCAGTGAGTTGCATGTCGATGCTGTTGATATCGAAGTTTTCTGCTTCGATCGGGCTCATGTAATCGGAGTGAGGATCGAAGGCGCGGGTGAGGGCGCTGAGATAAGTTTCGAGCTGATCGCCATTGTTGTTTTCCTTCATGGTCTTCAATAGTCGCTGATAGCGGCGGCTGATTTTGGCGCTACTTTCCTTCAATTTTTTAGGGTCCGGTTTCGCGGTTTCGCCTTTATCGAGTGCGAGCCGGTCGTTCAGCAACTCGAGTTTTATCCGGGAATGCCAAAGCTTGCGTGCTTCGTCTTGGGTGGCGGGCCAGGGTTGTTTCTCGCGGCGAGTGAGGAAGCGTTCCTTTTTGGTGAAATCGATTTTGCTGGCTAGAATTTCCTCCACCCATTCCTGCCGCTCGGTAAGGCGTTTCAGGAAGAGGGCGTAGATTTCATTGGAGGGGCGTGCGCTGCCCATTTTCACAAGGTCATCAAGGCTGGTGCCGTATTTTTTAGTGAGTGCATCCACGTCGGATTGCAGGAAGATCATGTGGCTGAAATCCAGCAGGTTGAGGTAGCGATCCAGGTGATGTCCGGCGATTTCGTCGTTAAGTCCGGTTTGGCGGTAATGAATTTGTGAAATCAATCGTCCCACGGTTTGGGTGATTTTTTTGCAATCGTCTGGGGAAAGATCGGCCCACGTTAGGCTGGCGGAAAGTAGCAGCGCGCTACACATTGCGATGTATCGTTTCATTGCGGCTAGGGTGACGAAAAATTGACGGGGTGCAATCTAAAACCATTCAGGCTGCATTTCTGCTTTGCGTGAGGGGCACAGTGGGCTAAACAATATCCATGCACAGGCTCTCAAATCGTATGCTTTCCCAAACTCTTCCGATGCTATTCCTACTGACTGTGGCCGGCTGCCAATTTGCGCAACCGCATGCGGAGGATGATTTCACGCGTCTCTTTGACGGACAATCGCTCAAAGGCTGGCAATTGGTTGCTCCCAAAGGCGGTGGCTATGGCGTCACAAATCTGGTGGAGAATGGCGTGACCAACGCCGTTATCTATTGCGCCAAAGGCGGCGGTGGCAATTTGTTGTCCGAGAAAACCTATAGTGATTTTGTGT
>JAPKEI010000177.1 GCA_028872685.1 Verrucomicrobiota bacterium
TCCACCACCGCAATCTGGGGCTTACGCTTAGCGGTCGGCATTACTTGCCCTCCATATTTGATTGACCGGCCAGAATAAAAACCTTCACCAGTTTCTTCTCCGCCAACGCGGAAAAATTCAAAACGCAAACGAGAGTGAACAAGAGAACATGTTTCATGGAATTCATGGTGTGCCCCAAGGCTACCGAACACCCACGCGCCCGCAAGCGAAAACGCCATTTTGCTTTTCCGCCGCGCGCCCTCTGCTAATATCCGCGTGGCGTGAACCGGAAAATTCTCATCCTCACCGAGGGCCTCAGCAATCCCAACTCGGCTAAGACCGCGTGCAGCGTCATTCGCTATCGGCGCGACGAAGTGGTGGGCGTTCTGGACACCACCGTGCCACCGCAACCGGCGCAAGCGCTGCTGGAGGTGGGCGGCGATTTGCCCGTCGTCAATTCCCTTGACGCTCTGCCTGAGGCCAACGTGCTGCTCATCGGGGTTGCCCCCACCGGCGGCGGCTTGCCCGCGCACATGCGCGCGCTCGTGCTCGCCGCCTGTGCGCGCGGGATGGATGTGGAATCCGGCCTGCATGATTTTTTGAACGACGACGCCGAGTTCGTGGCCGCCGCAAAAACAAGCGGCACCACTCTGCGCGACCTTCGCGCCAACGACGAACGCGACGTTGCCCAACGAAAAAATATTTCCGACGATTGCCTACGCATCCACACCGTCGGCCACGATTGCAGTCTCGGCAAAATGGTGGTGTCTATTGAGCTGGCGCGCGGTTTAAGTGCTGCGGGCGTGGACGCCAAGTTCATCGCCACCGGCCAAACCGGAATGCTCGTCGAAGGCGACGGCTGCCCCATCGACGCCGTCATCGCGGATTTCATCAGCGGCGCGGTCGAGAAACAAGTCCTCACGCATCAACACCATCGCGTGCTCGTCATCGAGGGCCAAGGCAGCATCACGCACCCGTGCTACTCCGCCGTCACCCTCGGCCTGTTGCACGGCTGCCTGCCGCACGCCCTAATTTACTGCTACGAAATGGGCCGAAGAATGGTCAAAGGCGTCGACCACATCGAACTGCCCAACATGGAATCCCAACGCGACCTCTACCTCGCGATGGCCAACGCCGCCCACCCGAGCCAATTCATCGGCGTCGCCATCAACAGCCGAAACGTTGACGCCGACGCCTATCAAAATGAAAAAGCCCGCATCGAGGCCGAATGGAATCTCCCCGCCACCGATGTCTTCCGCGAAGGAGCGGAGCCGTTGGTGACCGCGGCGCGCGGGATGCTGGAGGATTGAAATGAAAATTCGCCTGCACGAATACGATCTCCCGCTGACGCATCCCTTCACAATTTCGCGCGGAACAATCACCGTGCAGGGCACGTTGATTGTCGAGCTGCAACAAGACGGCGTGAGCGGCTACGGTGAGGCGACGGTGAATGCCTATTACGACGCCGCGATGGCCGACATGAAAAAACGCTTCAACGCGATGGAGCCCCTGCTCGCCGACCACACTTTTCGCGACACCGATTCATTTTGGAAACTCTGCGCCGAACACCTCGCCGACGCGCCCTTTGTCCTCGCCGCTCTGGACTGCGCCGCGCACGACTTGTGGGGGCGTTTGGAAAACGCGCCGGTGCATCGGCTGTGGGGGCTCGACCCAAAAGATGCGGTAGACTCATCCTTCACCATCGGCATTGACGAGGTGGACGTGATGATTGCCAAGCTTGCGGAAATACCGGGCTGGCCGATTTACAAAATCAAGCTCGGCACCGAACACGACTTGGAAATCATCACCGCCCTGCGCGAACACACCGAGGCCGTCTTCCGCGTGGACGCCAACTGCGGATGGAATCCGAACGAGGCCGCCGCGCTATCAAGCGAGATGGCGCGCCAAGGCGTGGAGTTCATCGAGCAACCACTTCCTCCTGATGGGCCCAACGCGCGCGAGGCCCAAGCGCAGCTCTTCCGCGAATCCGCGCTGCCACTCATCGCCGATGAAAACTGCGTCTCGGAAGATGACGTGCCGCGTTGCGTCGACCATTTCCACGGCATAAACATCAAACTCTGCAAATGCGGAGGCCTCACCCCCGCTCGCCGCATGATTGGAAATGCGCGAGAACTTGGGCTGAAGGTGATGGTCGGCTGCATGACCGAAAGCTCCGTGGGCATCTCCGCCGCCGCCCAACTTGCCCCGCTGCTCGACTACGCCGACCTCGACGGCGCTGTACTTCTAGCCGAGGACGCCGCCGATGGTGTGCAACTGCACAAGGGTCAATTGACATTCCCCAACGAGCCCGGCCTCGGTATTCAGTCTCTGAAATAGAGTCAATTATTCAACCGAGCATCGAGAATCAGCTTCACCAATTCGCCAAACTCAGCGGTGCTGACACTGCCTTCCTGTTCGAAAGTGTTTACGCGGTGGACGATGACGAGGTCCCATTGGGGGATGACCAGGACTTTGTGGCCGCGATAGCCGTTGGCAGAAAAGGCTCCATCGGGCAAGGTGACATTGGGATAAAATTTCCCATTCGCCGCCACCCACCACATGTAGCCGTAGCCTCCGCCGCGTTCGGTGGTGGAGTAAGGGCGTGTGCTTTCGATAACCCAGCCGTGCGGGATTATTTGCCGGCCGCCCCAACGACCGCCGCGGGCGAAGAGCAGGCCGAACCGCGCAAGATCACGAGCGCTGAGCTGGAAGGGATACGCAGGATGCACCGAGTCGTACCCGGTGACATATCGGGTGTGCTTGGCGCGCACAAAATCCTGCATGTTCATCGGCCCCGCCAATCGCTTTTCGAATTCCTCAAAAATGCCGCGACCGGTTTGGCTTTCAAAAATGGCGCAGGCGGCGTTGAAGTCCCAGTTGTTGTAATACCAAAACGTGCCGGGTGCGTGGCTGCCGCGCTTGGGCCGCTTGGCCGCCATGCCTTTGGTCTCGTACAGCGCGGGATGGTACACGCCCGAGCGCGCCTTAAGCAGGTCGGCAACGGTGGCCTTCTTTTCGATGAGCGTGAGCGACGGCGCGTTGTCGTCGATGCCCAGTTCGCCGAGCGTGCTGGAGCGCTTGATGGTGCCGGCCCAAACATGTGGTCCGTACAACGCACTGAGGATACTTTTGCGCATGGAATGGCAATTGAAGACACGCTTGGTTTCGCCCCATTCGTCTACGACTTTGCCTCCCTGCACAATCATCACCGCCGCCGTCGTGAGCGTGGCGGTGTGCGCCCGTGCAGCCTTTAGTTTTTCCGCCGACCAGCCGCCGGCTTGCGGCGTGGGCCAGCGTTCCCAGTCCTTGCCAGGGAACACTGTGGCTTGGCTGTGGCTCGCGCGCCGTAACACTTTCCCGGCGCGGACTTTTAAAAACTTGCCACCCTCAATGGCTGCGGTGCCGTTGATGAAAACGTGGTGGATGCCCTCAGGATATTGGTGTGGCTTTTCGAAAGTGGCCTTGTCGATGATGGTCTTGGGGTCGAACACCACGAGGTCGGCAAACCAGCCGGGCTTCACTTGCCCGCGTTGCGCGAGGCCCACCCGAGCAGCGGGCAGCGAGGTCATCTTGCGCACGGCCTCGGCCAGCGGCAGCACTTTTTTCTCGCGCACATAATGCCCGAGCACACGAGGGAAGGCACCGTACCAGCGCGGGTGCGGATGGCCCGTGCCGGGTTCGGTGAGGCGACCGTCGGAGCCCACCATCGTGAACGGATGTCGCATGATGCGCGCCACGTCGCCCTCATCGAGCACGTGATAAATGCACGACGCGCCGCCTTTTTGGATGGCCTCGATGACCAGTTCAGCGCCCGTTTCCGGCGTGGGCTTAAGGCCCTTCATCACGGCCCAGTCATGCAGGGTTTTGCCTTCCAAATCGCGCTGCCATTTCACAAGGCCAAACTGCACGCGCCGCAGGTCGCCACCGCCGCGGTCATTTAAAATATTGAAAACAATTTCTTTTTTTATCTTCGCGCGCAGCGCGGGGTCCTTCAACCGCGCCTTGAATTTTGCCGTGCCGCCCGCACGCGCCCAAGCCGGCACCAGCACAGTGATGCCTGTGTATGTGGCGGTGTACGGATACTGGTCCATCATTACATCGATGCCCGCCTTGCGCGCGGCGTCTACCAGCGCCAGCGTCTCGCGGCTCTTGCCCCACATCGGTTGGCCGATGACTTTGTGGTGCGTGAGCACAATGGGAATCTTTGCCTGCCGCCCGATTTCAATCGCCTCCTTTACCGCGTCCATCAATCCCAACCCTTCCTCGCGAAGGTGTGAAGTATAGTAGCCGCCGCGTGCCGCCGCCTCGCGCGAGAGGGCAATCACCTCATCGATTTTCGAAAACGAGCCTGGCAGATATTTCAGACCCGTGGAAATGCCCCACGCGCCATCATCCATCGCCTCGGCCACCATCGCGCGCATGCGGGCCAGCTCGGCAGCGGTGGGCGCGCGATCGTCCAGCGCCATCACGGCACGCCGTACAGAATTGTGTCCTACTAACAGGCAAACATTCGGCCCCACGCCTTGTTGTTCCAGCTGCTGGAGATACGGCGCAAGCGGCCACGGCGCGCTGCCGTCGGGCCCGCCGATGGCGGTGGTGACTCCCTGGCTCACCATGCTGCGCGCCTCGGGCAGCCGCGTGATGGGGTCGATGTGCGCGTGCATGTCAATGAACCCCGGCGCGATGACGAGGCCGGTGACATCGATGACGCGCGCATTGGTCGACCGCAACGGCTTGCGCGAAACCGCCGCGATGCGTTGCTCACGCAGGGCCACATCGGCGCGGAAACCTTTCGCGCCCGTGCCGTCAATCACCGTGCCGCCGGTGAGGATGACGTCAAACTCCGTCGCGCCAGCAAGGCTCGTAAAAAACAAAAATGCCGCCAACAATTGACACTCAAAAAATCGGCTCGGGAGGTGTGGTTTACTTGCCATGGAAAATGTGGTGGACTTCGGGAAGCATTCGGAACAACCCGCGCGCGGTCAACCCGTTTCTCCAAATTCACATGAAGATTTTTTGTCTCTCCCTCCTTTTACTGCTGTTCCCCGCCTGCGTTGCGCCGTGGACGAAGGCCGTGGACACCGCTATGCGGGACGAAATGAAGCAGCAGGAACTCGTAGGCCTCGCCGTGGGGGTGATTAAAAATGGGCGCGTCGAATATCTGAAAGGCTACGGCTGGGCGGACCGTGAAACGCAAACGCCTGTGACGCGACAAACAATGTTTCGTTGGGCGTCCATTTCCAAGAGCCTCACGGGGGTGACGGCGATGCAACTTTGGGAGCGCGACCGGCTGGACCTCAGCCGCAACGTGCGCGACTACGTGCCGGAGTTTCCCGAGCACAACGCGACGATTCGCATTCGCCATCTACTCAGCCATCAGGGTGGCATTGTGCATTACACGAATGGGCCGGTCATCGCCACACCGCGCGAATATCCTCATGCCCATCCGTTTGAAAATGTGATTTGGTCGCTGGACGATTTCAAGGCCTCGCCACTGGTCAATGCGCCTGGCGAAAAATACTCGTACACCACGCGCGGCTTCATGCTGCTGAGCGCGGCGGTGGAGCGCGCGGGGCGGCAGAAGTTTGCGCATCAAGTGCGCGACCGCATCGCCAAGCCGCTCGGGATGACCACGCTGCAGCCGGATTATCAGTGGGTACCCATTCCTAATCGCGCTGTGGGTTATCGCAAACAGGACGGCAAAGTGGTGGTATCCACTGACACCGACGTGAGCTGGAAACTCGGCGGGGGCGGGTTTATTTCGAACATCGACGACCTTGCGAAATTCGCCACCGGTTTACTGAACCATCGCCTAATGAAACCCACTACTCGCGAAAAAATGTGGACGCCACAAAAAACCAATAACGGCCAGCTCACCACGTACGGGCTCGGCTTCAGTTTTAAAAAATATCACGAGGGAGAAGTGCAAAAGTGGAAAGCTCATGGCAAAGGCGTGCTCCTCGTCGGCCACAGCGGCGCGCAGGAAAAAACCCGTACGTACATGATTCTCTGGCCCGCTAAAAAAATGGCCGTGGTGGTGATGAGCAATTCCCAACACGCAAACATCGGCAAGATCACCGGCCGGTTGCTATCAGTTCTTTGGCCGCCGGATACGCGTTAG
>JAPKEI010000178.1 GCA_028872685.1 Verrucomicrobiota bacterium
CCCGTGAGATTGATCACCGCTGCGCCCGCTTCAAGACACGCCTCGGCCACGGCGGGATTATAAGTTTCGGCACTGACAGCCACGCCTTCTCCGGAGAGCCCCCGCACTACCGGCACTAATCTTGATGCCTGCTCATCTGCCTCCACTCGCTCCGCGTCAAGGACGGAAGATTCCCCGCCCACATCCACCAACGCCGCCCCTACCTTTGCCAGACTTTTCCCACGCTCAATGGCGCTTTCTGTTGTTAGACAAACACTTTCCTGATACCACGAATCGGGCGAGAGATTAACCACGCCCATCAAGCGCGGCGCAGTGTTGAAATCAAAATGCGTTTTACCGATGGCAAACCCGCGGACTTCAGAATTCAATTCCGCCTTATGCGCGCGCGCTAATTCAGCTAAATGTTCGAGTGAAAGCACGCGAGTAAAACAACACGAGCGCGGGAACGATGCAAGACTGGATGGCACTCCCGGCTGGACTCGAACCAGCGACCAGCGGTTTAGAAAACCGCTGCTCTATCCAACTGAGCTACGGGAGCCCGCTCAAATTTACTTTACTGTTTGCCCAGCAGCAAGCCAATCCGATTGTGCGTGAGGGCACGGTGTGTTAACCATTCGCCGTGATTTGGATGCGCGTATTGCTTCTGCTTTTCTTGCCGTTACTGACGGGTTGCAGCACGATCTCGTATTATGCGCAAGCAGCTCGCGGTCAGGCGGAATTCATTTGCAAACGCCAACCCATCGAGGTGGTGCTGGCGGATTCGGAGCAACCGGAAACCCTCAAGGTTCGATTGCGACTAGTTAAAGAGCTGCGCAAATTTGCCGCGACAGAATTGGATTTAAAGCCGGGCGACAGTTATATCCATTACGTTGAGCTTGATCGCCCGATGGCCTTGTGGGTGGTGAACGCCACGCCGGAATTTTCGCTGGAACTCAAGTCGTGGTGGTACCCCTTCGTGGGACGCTTTGAGGGACGTGGGTTTTTCATCAAGCATCAGGCGGAGCATTTGGCAAAAGAATTGCGCGGCCAAGGCTACGATGTGGTCACGTCGGGTGCACCGGCATATTCAACCTTGGGTTGGTTTGCAGATCCGGTGTTGAGCACGTTCATTAATTTTAGTGATGCGGATTTGGCGGAATTGATTTTCCATGAGCTCACCCATCAACGCCTCTATGTTCCCGACGACACCGCCTTTAACGAAAGCTTTGCCACCGCCACGGCCCAAGCTGCCACTTCGAAGTGGTTGACTGCTCGCGGGGATGACGGCGCGCGCAAATTGTATGCCGACTCTGTCCGGCGCCTGTATCGCATCACCCGAATGTTCCGCATTACGCGCCACAACCTGAGGACACTGTATTCAAATCCACCTAATGAGATTAACGCTCTGCGCCGGAGCAAGGCTGACATTTACAAGAAATTGCGCACCGAGCTCAAAACTTTACAGAATGAGCCAGGCTTTTCCGGCGTAAAAGGCTGGCTGCGGAGGCCAATGAACAATGCGTCACTGGGTTCGGTTGCAATTTACCATCGCCACGTACCCGCATTCCGTAATTTATTTGAAAGCTGCGAGCATAACTTCCCTGACTATTTCAAAGCCGTGGAGCAACTGGGGGAACTGCCGCACGCCGAACGCCATCGTGCGCTTGACATGCTTCGCCTCTCCGCCCCTTGAGTTCGGGAAACCCACGCGCTACACTTTTTGCATGAGACACTTTCTTGCCATATTCGTCGTTGTGCCATTTTGTGCTTCGGCGGCAAATGCGCCTCCTCCGGGCATTCCGATTTCCGAAAGGGATCGCACCGAACTCAGCACTGCCACTAAAGCTCTCAAGAAGGGCATTGACGACTATGATGGGAGCAAGCACGTGTTGCTGCCTGATATCATCATCTTTTACAACGCCGTCCGCTACGCGTTGGATGACAATATGTTTTATCAGGCGAAGGACGTGGATTCAGCCCGCATACTACTTGCCCTCGGCCAAAAACGCCTTGCGCAGTTGCGCTTGGGCAAGCATCCGTGGACAACCGCCGCCGGCCTTGTGGTGCGCGGATATCGTTCACGATTGGATGATTCAGTGATCCCCTTCGGTGTTGAAATTCCGGATAATTACAACCCACGTGCCCTTAAAAAATGGCGCCTCGACGTGTGGTTGCACGGCCGAAACAATAATCTCAGCGAAGTGCGCTTTCTCACCGAACGCCTCAACCGGAAGAGCTCGTTCACGCCAAAAGACACCATCGTGCTGCACCCATACGGCCGTTTTTGCAATGCGTATAAATTTGCAGGCGAAGTAGATGTGATGGAGGCGTTGGGGCACGTGGAACTGAATTACCCCATCGACCACTACCGCATCAGCCTGCGTGGCTTTTCAATGGGTGGCGCGGGCGTGTGGCATCTCGGCGCTCACCACGCCTCCCGCTGGGCCGCAGTGGCACCGGGGGCAGGGTTTGTCGACACGGCCGTGTATCAGAACATCTTCACGAAGAAACCGGAGCCTACTTGGTGGGAACAAAAGCTGTGGAATCTTTACGACGTGCCACCGATTGCCGCCAATTTCGCAAACACCACAGCTATCGCGTACAGCGGTGAACTCGACAAACAAAAACAGGCAGCAGATTTGATGGCGGCGGCATTTGAACGCGAGGGAATGAAATTGACGCATCTCATCGGGCCTAAGGTTGGCCATAAATATGAACCAAAAACTAAACTGGAAGTCGCCCGCCACGTCAACGCAGCTGCCAACAAAGGGACCAGTGCGTATGCGCGTAAGGTCCGGTTCACCACGTTTACGCTGCGCCAAAACCGAATGAAATGGATTTCGATATGGGGCCTTGAACAGCATTGGAAAGAGGCCCGCGTGGAAGCGGAGTATGTGGATGATTGGGAGTATCGTGTGAAAACTCAAAACGTGACGGCTTTGATGCTTGAACAATTGGAAGGACCCAAGCAGGGCACGTCCAATTATGTAGTAAAGATTGATGGCCAAATATTGAAAACAAAACCGAAGCGCAATGCGCAAATCCTGTTGCGCAAGTTTAATAAACGCTGGGAAATCATGCCCAGTCTTCAGCAAAATTCGCTCGTGAAAGCGCCCGGTTTGCAGGGACCCATTGACGATGCGTTTCTCGAGCGTTTTCTAATGGTGAAACCCACCGGCAAGCCAATGAACGTGACTGTGGGTAAATGGGTCGAACAAGAAATGAACGAAGCCATCACTCAATGGCATCGACAATTCCGTGGCAACGCTCGGGTGATCCAGGATAAACATCTCACGCGAAAAGATTTTTCGCAAAACCTGATTCTGTGGGGTGACCCAACAAGCAATTCAGTGATAGCGAAAATTGCTGGTCACTTGCCCATCATTTGGACCAAAAAAGGAATTCGACTCAAAGACAAATCGTGGCCCGCCGATAAATTTGTGCCAGTACTGATTTACCCCAATCCATTCGACCTTCGCCACTACGTTGTATTGAACAGTGGGTTTACTTTTTCCGAATACGGACACTTGAGCAATTCAATGCAAAACGCCAAGCTCCCCGATTACGCCGTGTTGGATATGCGTGTGCCTATTAAGGAACGCATCCCGAAAGGCGTTGTCCACTCGGGCTTTTTTAGCGAGCGATGGGAGCTAACCGAATCGGATGGGAAGGATTAGCCAAAGAAACACAGAAATGAAAAATTGGATTTTAATTTTTCTCCTAGCGCCTTTTGCTTGGAGTGCACCAAAGAAGCCGCAACTGCCACCCGTCTTTGATCCGCCGGATCAGCTTTTCCGCATGGCCCCCATGCCGCAAAGCAGCCGGAGTGTTGCGGTCCCTTTGTCCCAGCACCTTTTTTTGGCATATGACACTAAACTTTGCCGTATTCACAGCGTTTGGCGGGGCGGGCCGTTAAAGCTGTTCGGCCCCGGTTACCACGGTGGCAAACGGCCCTTTATCTGCCAGCCAAACGGACAGAGCCTTTGGGGCAACCCGCCGATTGCTCCTTGGCGATTCTTGAAGGAAGGGAAACCAGGACTATTGCACAAACCCTGCAAGATCAAATTCATTGGCATTAGTACGGACGCCGGTAAGGTGACGTTCATTTACGAATTGCTGATCCCCGAAACCCCGCCGGTGCAAATCCGGGAATGTGTCTTTGCCATTAAGGACAGTGTGGTGCGGCGCATTGAAGTTGGGCCTTGCCCGCATGCTTTGATGTATCTGGCCCACGTGGAGAAAGGGAAGATGCCAAAGGGCAGGAACGGAAATACCGCCCACTTCGAGCGACTCAACAACAAAACGATCGCCACCGACTTCGTGCGACCGGATTTTTCCGGAGGCGTGTTGAGCTTTTCTCCGCACTACGGGAATTTCACAGTGGAAACATTCACAGAGGAAGGGACACTGAAGGGCAACCCCATGCGTCTCGAAGAGGACGGATACTTCGAACTGCAACTCAAGTTTCCCAAGAGCAAGATTCCGTTCACTTTTCATTTTTCATCCACCATGAAGCAGGACAAACAATTCATGCTGCAACATGAATTAAAAGACGCGGAACTCAATCAGCGCGTGTCGCCACGTCAATCACTAACCCTTAAGACCAATCCCCGCGCACGGCGAAGCAATGCCTTAAGTCCTTATTATCAAACAGAAGCATTTGCGTTACCGGAGAAAATGAATCTGCTGGTCACAGGAATGGATTGGCTGTCAAAGGATCAGTTGGCAGTGTCCACCTATGCTGGCGAGGTTTGGATAGTGGAGGGCGCCACGGGGCCGATGAAGGATATGAAATTCCGCAGGTTCGCACGGGGAATGAATGAGCCGATGGGCGTACTTGTGAAGGACGGTAAAATTCATCTTGGCAACAAGGCAGAAATTACACGCTTGAGCGACACGGATAAGGACGGAGCGGCAGATTTGTTCGAGTGCGTAAATCGCGATTGGGATTACACCGGCAGTTACAATTCATTTTCCTACGGGCCCGTACTCGACCGAAATGGCAATTTTGTGGTGGCCAATGCGGGACATGCGGGGCGCTGGAGCGCGCAACACATGGGCTGGGCGCTGCGCATCAAGTCGGGTTCCGCCAAGGCCGAGGCGTTTGCCAGCGGGTTTCGTGAGCCGAATGGCATCGGCACATTTGGGGCGGATAAAGATATTTTTGTGACTGATAATCAAGGGGCGTGGATTGGTGCATGCAAATTAAACCACGTGAAGAACGGCGGATTTTTCGGACACCCAGCCTCGAAGCCCGCGCTGAAAGAATTGTACGCGGGGCGCCAGTCGTTTTCGCCTCCAGCGGTTTGGTTTCCATACAAAATGGCGCGTTCATCCAGCGGCATGTGCGAGGTTACGGACGACCGTTTTGGGCCGTTCAAGGGGCAGATGTTGGTTGGTGATTTTCAAAATGCTATCGTCACACGAGTGCAATTGGAAAAAGTCGACGGCGAATGGCAAGGCGCGGTGTGGCCATTTCTTAAGGGATTTCAGTCCGGCGTTAACCGACTCGCGATGGGGATGGACGGACATCTTTATGTGGGTGGCTGCAAGACCGTTGCGTGGGCGGCCAACGCGCCGTTTTCGCAGGGGCTTGAGCGGGTGAAGTTTAATGGTAAAATACCCTTTGAAGTGAAAACCGTCCGAGCAATGCCCGATGGATTTGAACTGACTTTCACCAAACCGGTCGACCCAAAAGCTGCGGGCGATGCGGCGGGTTATGACGTGTGGCAGTACAAATACAAGTATCATAAAAAATACGGTTCGCCAGAGTTTGACCACGACGGCAAGCCAGATAGCTTCACAGCGATCGATGTGAAGAGTGCCGCCGTATCGAAAGACCG
This sequence comes from Verrucomicrobiota bacterium, assembly GCA_028872685.1. Taxonomy (GTDB): domain Bacteria; phylum Verrucomicrobiota; class Verrucomicrobiia; order Limisphaerales; family UBA1100; genus JACNJL01. The sequence continues at coordinate 5,823 of JAPKEI010000178.1, forward strand.
CCTAAAAGTGCGACTGCGTCTCGAGGGTTGGAAAGCAGGCTATATCACCGCCGTTCGAGGGCTGGATGCCCGCAGCGCTACGGGCGATAAGTTGTGGCACAATACGTTTCATTACACGCTGAACCGTATCCCTCGGTAGAGACATGCTGCGCGTGCCATGAGTATGTGCTGAGTCTTCTTGCCAGCGAATCTGCAAACTTGTTTCCATTGTCCAATTCTCTTAAGCTTATCGCGATGACT
>JAPKEI010000179.1 GCA_028872685.1 Verrucomicrobiota bacterium
GAACCGCAGGAACTTCTGCCGGAAGTTCTATAATGTCTGCTCACGTGGCCATAGCGTGTGGCGGTACTGGTGGCCATTTTTTCCCCGGCGTGGCGGTGGCACGCGAGTTGCAGCAATCCGGCGCACGAGTGACGCTTGTGGTTTCGGAAAAAGCAGTGGATCAGCAAGCCATGGCTACCGTGCCGGATCTTCCGCATTGGCGCGTGCCAGCCGTAGGGTTTACCATGCGCCATCCCCTTCGTTTTTTGCTGGGTTTGCGCGCTGCGATGAAATGTGTGCGTCGGCATTTTGAAAGTGATCCCCCCCAAGCGGTGTTGGCAATGGGCGGATTTACAGCCGCCGCGCCGATTTGGACCGGGCGTCGCATGGGCGCGGCAACTTTCTTGCATGAGTCCAATGCCATTCCCGGCCGCGCCAATCGTTTGCTGGCGCGAAGTGCGGATGAAATTTTTGTGGGTTTCGAGGCAGCGACCCAATACTTCCGTGGTTGCGCAACCGTGACCGGTACGCCGGTGCGGGCGGCGTTTCGAAAACAATCTTCAACCAATAATGAACCGTTGCTGCTAGTCACCGGCGGCAGCCAAGGCGCGCGGGCCATCAACCGTTTGGTGGTTGATGCAAAGTTGACCGACTTGCCCATCCTCCATATTTGCGGTGAGCATGATCTGGATGAAGTGAAAACTGCCTACGCCAAGTGCTCCGCCCAAGCTGAAATACATGCCTTTTATGGTGATATGTCGTCGGCACTGGCTCGGGCTTCGCTGGTGATTAGTCGGGCGGGAGCATCGTCCTTGGCGGAGTTGGCGGCGGCGCGGGTTCCGGCTATTTTAATTCCACTGCCCAATGCAGTGGATGATCATCAACGTGCAAATGCCCGCGCGGCGGGGCAGAGCGGGGGTGCGATTGTTCTGGAGCAAGATGAAATCCACCCCGCCGATTTTTCCAAACTGGTTCGCGGGTTGATGGATGACCCGGTGCGCCTCAAAAAAATGGCCAAAGCGATTAGAGCACTTGATGCACCCGACTCTGCGCGACACATCGCAGGGCGCATTCTCGAGCGCTTGGGATAATGTGCCGTAGACAAACCCGCTCGTACCCATTAAACCAACCGACGGATGAAACGACTTGACCGCAAAGAGATGGCGCAATGGCTGACGGGGGCCCAGCAGGCTGCTCCGGTCTATCTGGTGGGTATCGGCGGTTGCGGCATGAGCGGGTTGGCGCATTTATTGCTCGATGCGGGCTTTGCCGTGTACGGATCGGATCTGCGTGAAAATCCCGGGGTTTGTCAGTTGCGCGAACGCGGTGCGGAAGTTTTTATCGGGCACGCGCCGGAACAGCTGCGAACCGCTCGGCCTGACCTTGTGGTTTATAGCTCGGCCATTCGCACAGACAACCCGGAACTCACCGTGGCTGAGCAACAGGGCCTTCCCATGGTGCGTCGGGCAGTGTTGCTCGCGGCGTTGACGCACCAGCGACGTAGTATTTGCATCGCGGGCATGCACGGCAAAACCACCACCACCGCGCTGCTGGCGCATGCATTGGAGGCGCTCGGTACGGAGCCGGGTTTTGCCGTGGGCGCGTTGGCACCGCAACTGGGCCGTCACGCACGAGGCGGCGCGGAGGGCTCTTTTTTTGTGGTGGAAACTGATGAGAGTGACGGCACTCTGCGTGAGTTTCAGCCGCACCAATCCATTGTGCTCAACATCGACGAAGAGCATCTGGATTTTTACGCCAACTTTGAAGCAGTGTGCGATGAATTCGGTACCTTCGCGGCGCAAACGAGCGACACTGTATTTTTTTGTGCGGACGACCTCAGGCTGGCAGAGTTATATCGTACGCAATCGGCGGCGATTACCTTTGGCTTTGATTCCACGGCCGATTACCGCGCTGAAATTCAGCCGAATCACAGATTCCTTGTATGGAATGGCGACGCGCATTTGGGCGAGTTTAACATTCGTTTGTATGGCGAAAAGAACATTTCCAACGCATTGGCGGCGATTGCGTTTTTGCATCACAACGGATTCGCAGCAGAGAAAATTTGCGAAGCGGTGGCTGGCTTTCGAGGCGTTGAACGGCGGCAACAGGAAATATTTTGCGATGATCGCTTCCGCGTTTTTGATGATTACGGGCATCATCCGCGGGAAATTACATCTACACTGCGGGCGATCAAGGAACAATGTGGCGGGCGTTTGGTAGTGGCATTTCAGCCACACCGCTATTCACGCACGCAACATCTGCTCAGTCAATTTGCGGAGAGCTTTGGCGATGCAGATTTGTTGTGGGTTACCGAAGTGTATGCCGCGAGCGAGACGCCGATTGCGGATGTAAACGGCCGACGACTTGCGGCGGCAATTAGCAATCAAGGCCAACCGGCGCTTTACGTGGAATCACTGGAAGTGCTGCGCAAAAAAGTATGTGCGGCACTGCAGCCCGGCGATGTGGTGGTGTTCCTCGGTGCGGGAGACATTACCCGTGTGGCGCATGAAGTGGCGGGCGATCTAAAATTATTTAAACATGAAGGGGCAAACACATCCCGAAGCGTTGCGTGCTCAGCTGAGTGAAGCTTCGCGCGTGGCGGAAAATGAACCGCTGGCCAAACGCACCACCCTTGGTGTGGCTGGGCCGGCAGAGATTTTTATTGAGCCTTCCAGCGAAACGGACCTTGCGCAGGCACTGCGCTATTGCACGGCTAACAGATTGCCGGTGTTCGTGCTGGGACGTGGTTCGAATTTGCTGATTCGCGATGGCGGCATTCGCGGGGTGGTGGTCAGTTTGCAGCATGAATTTTTTTCGGGCATTGAAGTGCGCGGTGATGAATTGTGTTGCGGTGCGGGCGCGCGGCTCAGGCATGTTGCCAATGCCGCGCGCAATGCGGGTCTCGCGGGGCTTGAATTTCTTGAGGGCATTCCCGGCTGCGTGGGGGGCGCACTGCGGATGAATGCCGGCGCGATGGGCGCGATGACATTCGAGGTGGTGGAGCACGTGCGTTTCATGGACCGCGACGGTCAAGTGGAAGAGCAACCGGCGGCGGAGATGGCGGCGGAGTACCGGAGCTGTCCGGTTTTGCGCGAGAATATCGCCCTCAGCGCGGTTCTGTGTGGGCAGCCCGACGAGCCGGATGCGGTGCGCGCGCGGATGGAGGCTTTTCGCAAACGCCGCACTTCCAGTCAACCATACTATCGCAGCGCGGGTTGCATGTTCAAAAACCCCGCTGAAAAACCGGCGGGTCAACTCGTGGACGAGTGCGGGCTAAAAGGGCATAGCGTGGGCGGCGCAAGCGTGTCTGAACTGCATGGCAATTTCATTATTAACGACGGTCACGCCACCGCCACAGACGTGATCACCCTCATTGAGCTGGTTCGTGAGCGGGTGCGCGAAAAAAAGGGCATTAATCTGCAAACCGAAGTGCAAATTGTCGGCGAATAATCCCTCGCGGTCGCGTCTTTTGCATTGTTTCAAAACCGTTTTTTTGTATACTTACGCCAAGGAGGTTTGGCAAATCAGTTCCACATCACCGTCATGGCCGGAGGGCAGGGCGCGGAACGGGAGATTTCATTGCAATCGGGCTTGGCCGTGCAAAAGGCATTGCGTGCGTCGGGCCATTGCGTGACAGAAATCGACCCGTTGGAAAAGGGCTGGAAGCTTCCTTCCAACACGGAGGTAGTATTCTTGGCATTACATGGCGAATACGGTGAAGACGGCCAGGTGCAATCCTGGCTGGAAACTTTGGGCGTGCCCTACACCGGCACCGGTCCGGAAGGCAGTCGCGTGGCGTTTGACAAAGAACTTACCAAGCAAGTTTTCGAGCAAAACGTAATTCCAACTCCGCGCTGGATAATGTTGGCGAACACAAGAGCGTTACCGCCAACGGATCTTGGCGAAGGTTGGGTGCTTAAGCCACCACGGCAAGGGTCCAGCGTGGGCTTGCAGATTGTGGATGCGCCGGATCAGTGGCACGAGGCATTGGCCATTGCGGGCGACTATGGCGGGCCGGTGTTGTGCGAAGAACTCATTCGCGGTCGGGAAATTACCGTGGGCATTCTCGATAAGGTTGCCTTGCCCATCGTTGAAGTGCGTCCCAAGGACGGCCCGTACGATTACCACAACAAATACACCGTCGGTGCGACGGACTATTTTTGCCCGGCCGATTTACCGGCGGATACGGCCAAACGCATTTCGGAAATCAGCCTCCAATCCTTTGAGGCCGTGGGCGCGTCGGAATTTGGCCGGGTCGATCTCATGCTCGATGAGACACTCAATCCGTACGTGCTCGAAGTGAACACACTGCCCGGCCTCACAGAGACCAGTCTCCTGCCCAAAGCTGCCGCTGCTGCGGGTCTGGATTTCCCTGCGTTGTGCGGGCGGATGGTGGATTTGGCGGTGCAAGACCATGTGGGGTAAAAAACGCAATCGCCGGCAAAGCCGGTATCGGCTACTGGAAGTGGATCTTCCCGTGGGCAAGGTTCGCCGCCAACGCATGAAAGCGATCGTGCGTTGGGCAGGAGGCTTACTCGGGCTGGCGGCCTTATTCTTCGGTGTGTGGCATGGCGGAGCGTGGGTCATGCGCTTGGGTTTTTACGAAAACGAGATTTTCACAGTCAAAACAATTGATGTGCGTGTACGAGGCATCATTCAGCCTGCCCAGTTGCAAAAAATGGCCGGCGTACATACCGGGGAGAATTTGTTTCGTGTGGATTTGCTGCGCGTGAAACGCGATCTCGAGCTGACGCCGCTCATCGAATCCGCCGCTGTGGAGAGGGTGTTGCCCGACACACTGCGCCTGCGCATCGTTGAACGGCGCCCCATTGCGCAGGTTGTGGGTTTTCGGCAACAACCCGACGGGCAACTGGTGCGGCAAGTGTACTGGCTCGACGCACGCGGCGTGGTGATCCCGCCAATCGACCCGCGTCTCACCGTCCAAAAGAACCAACCCAAATGGCTGCCGCTAATCGTGGGCATCCCGACCGCCAAACTTCTACCCGGTCGCACGGTGGATTCGCCTGCCGTGCGTTCAGCGTTGCAGCTTGTCAGCCGCTACGACCTCTCACCCATGGCCGGCCTTGCGCATTTGCGGCAGATCGATGTGAGTGGTCGCGAAACGCTGGGGGTAATCACTTGGCAAGGCGCGCGCGTGACACTCGGCCTTAACGGCTTGAACGCGCAGATCCAGCGTTGGCGGCAAATCCATGATCTCGGTCGACAACATCATCGCATTGTGGCCACCGTCGATTTGTCCATAAAAAACAATCTCCCCGTGCGCTGGATGCATCCGTCATCACGTCCCGCGGGAGGGTAAAGACATGTTTGGTCGTTCAGAAATAATCGTGGGTTTGGAAATCGGCACCGCTAAGGTATGTGCCGTGGTGGGTGAAGTTGATGTTGATGGCGCGGTGCAGATCATCGGCGTGGGCACTGAGCCGACCCGGGGTGCGGTGCGCAAGGGTGAGATTGTGAATATGGATCTCGCCGAGGAAGCCATTCGCGCCGCACTTGCCACCGCTGAGGAAAGTGCGGATGTGGAGCTTCGCAGCGTTTATTTATCGGTCACAGGCAGCCATATTGAGGGCAATAATTATCACGGTGTACACCCGATCGCCTCGGTGGATCGTGAAATCGAAGAGGAAGATATTGAGGCGGTGGCACGCAAGGCACGGCCTCAATTGACTGATGGGCGCGAAATGCTGCACGCCCTGCGACAGGGTTATCGCGTGGACGGACAGGCTGGCGTGGACAATCCGCTGGGCCGATTTGCCTCGCGGTTGGAGGTGGATGTTCACGTGCTGAGCGGCCAAATCACACGCCTGCAAAATCCCGTGTGCGCTGTAAAGGGTTTGGGGCTGCATGTGGAGGATATTGCCTTTGCCGGCCGAGCTTCCGCCCGCGCCGCTCTTTCGCCGGAGCAATGTGAATTGGGCGCGTTGCTCATCGACCTCGGCGCGGGTACGACAGAATACGTTGTTTATCATAACCGTTCATTGCGCCACAGTCGTGTGATTGCCGTTGGTGGCGAACACGTATCCAATGACATTTCCGTAGGACTTAA
>JAPKEI010000180.1 GCA_028872685.1 Verrucomicrobiota bacterium
TGGAAAAGGAAGGCATCCACTGCAACCTCACGCTGCTCTTCTCCTTCCCCCAAGCTGTCGCCTGCGCCGAGGCCGGGGTGCAGCTCATCTCCCCCTTTGTCGGTCGTATCATGGACTGGCACAAAGCCAAGACCGGCAACGACTACGCTCCCGCCGAAGACCCCGGCGTGCAATCGGTCACCGCAATTTACAACTACTACAAAAAATTCGATTATGCCACCGAGGTCATGGGTGCGAGCTTCCGCAACACCGGCGAAATCACTGAACTCGCCGGCTGTGACCTTTTAACCATTAGCCCCAACCTCCTCGAGGAACTACAGGGAACCGAAGGCGACCTCCCCTGCAAGCTCAATGAAGAGACCGCCAACGGCAGCAACGTGGAAAAAATTACCCTCAATGAAACCGCCTTCCGCTGGGAGTTAAACGAAGATCCTTGCGCCACCGAAAAACTAGCCGACGGCATCCGCCGCTTCGCAGCTGACACCGTCAAGCTGGAACAATTCCTCACCGAAAAACTTAAACTCCAGCCGGCTTAATTATTTCTCCGGCAAAGCCACCTGCTTGTTGCCGCGCAGGTATGCCACCAGATCGCGCAGTTCGTCTTCCTTGAGTGCCAACACAAGGCCTTCCGGCATCATCGAAAAATTCTGCGGATCGATTGCCGCCACATCGCGCTTGGCCACGGTCACCACCTCAGCCGGCGTGGCAATGGTCACCGACTGCCCTTCATTGCGGCGGATGACGCCTACCAATACACGGTTATCTTTTGTGCGCAAAATTGTCGTTCGATAGTCGTTGGGAATCTCTGCATTCGGGTCGAGCATGTTTGTCAGTAGATAATCGAGATTGTTCCGATTGGATCCCGTAATGTCCGGCCCTATCTCGCCACCTTCACCGTAAAGCTTGTGGCACTGCCCGCAGGTGCGTTGAAAGAGTACCCGCCCACGCGGCAAATTGGCCGGGCGATTCACCTTGGCCTCTAGCAATTTTTTATATTTCGCAATCTCCTTCAGCTTCGCCGCCGGCGTGGATCGGCTCACACCCCAAACCTTGTCGAGTTGCGCGTTGATCTCCTTCACGCCATGCGCGCGCAATTGCCGCACAATATCCGCCGGCAACTCATTCGCCTTCACCGCACCGCTTGTGACCGCCTCCATCAGCGCTTTGGCAAACAACACCCGCGAAGCCAGCGTGGTAAGCGCATCGCGTTTGCCCGCCGTATCCAGCTCCGAATAAATCTTTAAAATCGCCGGGGGAGTCTTGGCGTCCTTAAACGCCCCTAGCCCGCGCAACGCCTCACGCCGTAGCGCTTCATTTTGAAGAAGTCCCCGCAATGCATCCGGCAACTTCACATCCCGCGCTGCCACTAACGCCCCCAGCGCCTTTTTCCGATCCGCCGGTTTTGCCTTCTCATCCACCAGCACCTTCCGCAAAGCATCTAGCGCCGCCTTGCTGCCGAAGGTGAGCGAAAGCGACTGCGTCAACTGCCGGACCTCCGCGTTCGGGCTCTTGGCCAGCTTGGGTGCGATTTCCTTCCAGCCTTTCGGCATTTCGATATTACGCTGACCCTTGAGTGCTGCCGCGATGCCTTTGAGAATATCCACTTGAAACGCCGAATCATTCGATTCCTTCAAGATTCCCACCAAGGCAGTCAACGCTTCTCCGTCCTGTCCTTGCACAGGCAAGGGACTGAGAAGCAGCAGTGCAATTAAAAGAAACAGGATTTTCTTCATCGAGCTCAATTGTCAATCACCAGGCCCCGCTTAGCCAGCCTTTCCAAGTTAGAGGCTTTTAGAAAAAATTCCGAAATCTCCGGAAGGATGAGTATTCTCTTCATTCTCTATCGTCCGTCTTGATGCCGTTCTTTATAGTTCTTTCGAGCCTTCTCTTCATCCGATTAATGGTGCTGACGTACTGCGGATTCTTAACTTCGTTCTTAACCTCTACATTGCCTTTGGCATAGTCATAAAATTCTTCTACCAAGATGGCCCCACTCTTGAATTCAATCCATTTTGTATAACGATATCTGTCATCCCGAATACTATAACCCATATTCTTCGGTTTCTTCTTGGTGTAATTGTAGGACACTGGTCGAGAAAACTGTGAAATGGCAAAGTTCTTCGCTACAGCCTTGCTGTTATCAAGAAGCGGCAGCAAGCTTTTGCCTTCCAGTCCAACAGGCTTCTTAAGTCCGCATAGATCAGCTATTGTCGGATAGATATCCAGAAACTCCACGGCTTGCCTGATTACCTTGCCTTTTTCTTTTTGGAATGGAGAAGCAAACAATAGTGGGGCGTTGGTCCCCATATCATAGTTGGTAAGTTTGCCCCATAGGTTGTGTTCTCCCAGATGAAAACCATGATCTCCATAGAGACAGACAATCGTATTCTTGTTGAGGCCGAGCCTCTTCAACTCATCAAGCAAACGTCCCACTTGAGTGTCCATATAACTCGTCGCAGCATAGTAGCCGTGCCGTAACTCGGCGGTCTTATCTTTGGTCATGGGGCCTTTATCTGGAACATCAGTATATCCCCTAACCTCTTTCCAACTGTGACCAGCAATCAAAGGTGCATCGTTGGGCATCGTCGGATTTTGAGCCTTGGCCAGTTTGGCACGATCATACATGTCCCAGTATTTTTTCGGTGCGGAAAATGGCAGATGTGGTTTGCGGAAACCCACTGCGAGAAAGAACGATTTGTCTCGTTTCTTCAGATCGCCCAATGCTTTCACGGCAGCTTCGCTAACAAGACCATCGACATAGGCGGTGTCAGAAACGGGTGCAGATTCCGAGGCCGCCCGTTTGTGTCCTTTCCCTTTCAGGTTTGCCTCCGTGGCATAGCGCAGCTTGGGATCACGCACATTGTCGTACAGAGGTGCCTCAGACCAAGACGGTGGATCCTTCGAGGGCTCACCAGACCCATGATAGATCTTGCCGATCGAATGAGTATGATAACCATTTTTCCTAAACAACTGTGGTAATGTAACCACGTCAGGTTTTTCCTGTCGAAAATGCTTCGAAAGCCCCCAGACACGAATGGTATCGGGTCTCATTCCAGTCATAACTGACGCACGAGAGGGATTACATATGGCAATCTGGCAATGGGCATTAACAAATACCGTTCCACGTGAGCCCAACGCATCAATATTGGGGGTTATCGCCAGTTTGTCTCCGAATATACCCAAACTTGAGCGCAGATCATCTACCACAATGAACAGGACGTTGGGACGATCCGTCGCGTGAACGATCATCGGCAGGAATAAAATGCACAGGCAAACGCGAATCATGGAATCTTCATGAAAGGTTTATAGTTCAGGGCCTTTCTCTTGGCGGTCCCAGCTTCCCGGATCATGGAAAAAAGCTTGTGGGCAAGCTCAGGGTCTTTCAGGGCGTCCCCTGTCTCATGTTGCCAATGCAAAAGTTTTGTGGTCAGTCTAGTAAGAGTCTTTTCGTGCCGGGGATCATCGGCAAGGTTCTTAAATTCATAGGGATCAGTTTGCAGGTCATAAAGCTCATACTTTGGAGGCTGTTTCATCATCTTGTAAGCTCTCCGAACCTGCGGCGACGCAACAGCAAGTAGTTCCGCCTCGGAAGCATTGAAAAACTTTTTTCCCATCGTGAAGGAATATCCGGGGTTCATCTTTCCGGCGAGGGGATTGTAGATCAGCTTATAACGCATATCGCGCACCGTTCGCTGGGGCCATGGATTGTGATTGGAATGAACGTGAAATTCGGTGAATAGATACTGGCGCCACTCCGGATACTCTCCGTGGACGATGGGCTTTAGAGACCTTCCCGGCAGTGATTTAGGAACCCGCACCTCGGCGATTTCACAGAATGTGGGAAAAAGATCGAGCGTGCTGACCAGCTCCTTCCTTACCTGTCCACCCTTCGTATCTGGCCAACGTATGATCATAGGTATGCGAACCCCACCCTCATAGGAGGTTCGCTTGCCTCGCAGAAGATCCGCCCCGTGATCACCTATATAGACCACCACGGTGTTTGCCGCCTTGCCCGAGCCTTTGAGTGCCTTGAGCAGGTCGCCTATATACGAATCAAGTCGCATCATGCAGTTGTAATAGTCCGCGGTCTGCTGCTTGAGTTCGGGATGGTTGATCCCCATGTAGGCAATGGCATCGACATCCTTGCCAATCAAGGGCTCAGCCGGAAGCTTGTCGACCATCTTGATGAAAGGCCGGTGGGCATCCGGATAATTCACCTGTAGGTAAAATGGCTCGTCGCTTTCCCGGAAAAACCTCTTTGCACCCTCGACATAGGCAGCCATGTTCTTGCGATTGAAGTTCGCTTGGGGGATTACCTTGAAGTCAAAGGGAAACGCGCTCTCAGGGTTGATATGTAGTTTGCCGATGATGCCGGTCCGATAACCCGCCTTGCCAAGAGACCTCACCACATTCGGGATTTTTTCTGAGTACATCCTATACTTCCAGGTGGCCAATCCAATCTGCCCGTTTTGGTGCGGATATAGCCCGGTCAGGAAAGCCGCCCGAGATTGCGAACATCCCGCCTGTGGGACATAAGCATTACTGAATAACGTTCCCCGAGCTGCCAGGTTGTCCAGATTGGGAGTACTAATCGGTGTACCATAGCAACCAATCTCAGGCCCATTATCCTCCGAGACGATAAATAGAATGTTTGGGCTCTGCCCTGCCTCGGTTGATTGAATAAATCCAACTGAGACCAACACCCACACAAACAAAAATATCAGTAACTGGCTTTTCATAGATTCTATATCAGATTCCCAAGAATGAACTAAGCTTACGGGCCCGTCGCCATCCGACGGGTGATAAACTGCCGCACCTTGGAAATTTTGCAGGCAGCTAAAAGCTGCACCGCTGCCTTCTTATCTGCGGCGACTACCGGCTCGGTGGCATACCAGTACATTAGCGGCAGATTCTGATCATCCTCATCCTCTGCGTGTCCAAGGAGTGCCTTCAGCACAGGCACGCGCTGCTTCACTGACAAACGCTGCATGGCACTGGCCAGATACAGGCGAACCAGTGGCGACTTATCTTTCTTCGCCATGCTGACGAATTCATTAAGAACCGTTTCGCTAGGATTTTGATTTTCAGAAAGCAATTGAATGGCCCAAGCACGAAGATGTTCGCTTGAATCCTTTAATAAGCCCGCAAGGGTTTCTTCTTTCAAGTGCCCTGTTACGCGCAATGCCCATAAAGCCCGCAGGCGTAGCGGCACAGAACTGCCTGTCTTCAGAGTTTTTTCCAGTGCAGAAGTATCCGCCTGCCGTTCCTGCAATACCCTACGGGCATGCCGCACAAACCAATCGTTCCTGTGCGATTGCAGCTTGAGCAGTTCCGGATTGGACAACTTGTTGATATCGCCCTGCCACGGCTTGGGCTTGCCATAAGTGATCTTGTAAATACGGCCCGTATGCTTACGCGTGTTACGGGTGTGATGGCATTCGCCAGTATCGGAAAAATCACTGACATATACCGCCCCGTCCGGACCGTAGGCCAGTGACACGCCAACAAACCATGGATCAGCCGCGCGCATAACATCAGGCGCATGCGTTGCCGTGTACCCACTGCCCTTGCGGATCAACCGGTCATGATTCACACGGCGACCGTGAATATTATTCATGAACACTTGATTCCGATATTCAGAGGGCCAGTTGTCTCCGAGGTAGATCATCGTGCCACAATGCGCATGGCCGCCGCCGGCCACATCCTCCTCGGGCGTGCCTATCCCGGCCCGGATCGTCTTGGTGTTGGTAAAGTGCAAATGATCGGCAATGGTGGAAATGCGTTCATAGGCATATTTGCCGGTGGGCCGATTACGCCCGGGCTCATAATAAGCGCCTTGGATCACATGAAAGAGATGCGGGTTCACGCAGTTGCACACAAAGGCGTGTCCGTAATCATTCCAATCGATACCCCA
>JAPKEI010000181.1 GCA_028872685.1 Verrucomicrobiota bacterium
AGTGCGTCCACTTCGCCCGCCACCAGTTGGGCTGTGGCCTCTTTCAAGGTGAGGTTCACCAGCGTGAGTTGGCTTTCTTTTAAACCGGCGAAGCGAAGGAATTCGCGTGTGAATTCTTCCGAGCCACTGCCTTTGGGGCCGAGGGCGACTGTTTTGTCGGCGAGATCGCGAATGGAATGGATGCCCGCCTCGCGGTGGCACAGGAAGTGCAGTAGCTCCGGGTGAACGGCGGTGAGGCTGCGCACATGCGCGGTGGCTGGGGTATCGTTTTGCAGTAGGGCGAGGTGTACGGTTTGTTTTTGCAACCGGTCGGCGTTGTCGAGGCTGCCCTTGGTTTCCACCAGTTGAATGCGAAGGTGCGGGTGTGCCTGTTGCACTTCGGTGGCGATCGCCTGGCCCAGCTCGTGATAAAGCCCGCCGCGTTGGCCGGTGGCAAAGATGAGGGTAGTCTTAGCGGGTGTGAGCCATTGCGTTGCTATGAAGCCCATGGCCAGTGCGCCTAGCAGTCCGAAGGCAATGAGCCGTTTGCGAATGGATGGGGTTTCCATGCGCTGCTATTTAATGGCCTCGGGCCCAGGCGACGTAGGGAGTAACCGAGCCACGAGTGTAACCCACGCGTCGGCGTATTTCCTTGCCGGTTTCGCCATTGAGGATGATTTGGGTGGGAAAATTTTGCGCGCCGAAGCTCGCCTTGAGCCGATCATTTTCACGTTCCGTTTCGGGGTTTACGCCACGATTAATCGGGAAATCACAAATATGAATCACCAAGCCTTCGGAGGCAAAGGCCGTCCATAGGCGGTGCTGTAGCACAGTTTTTTCCAACGCCATGCAGGGGGGACACCAGTCTGAGCCGGTGAACAGCAGGTAGACGTTCTTGTTTTCTTCCTTGGCGCGCGCCAGTGAGGCGGTGAGGCCCCGTAATACTTTTTCGGTCTGGTCAGTCTTACCGTAGCCGTGGAGTACGCGGGTGCTGGCTTTGCCGAGGGTGACGCCACCGACAGATTCGATGTGTGGTTTCACCACCATACCAGCGCTGCTGAGGTCTCCGTCGTTGCAAAGTTTGGCGCTACCATCGGCCATCACCATTTGCCCCTGCCCGGCAAACAAACTGGTCATGGCGGTGAGCGGCGGATTGCCCTGTTCATCCTCCTCATCACTGCCGGCCCAATGGGCGGTGACGAGATCGGCCGAGGAAAGATTGCGCGTGGCGGCCAAAATGGTGGAAGGTCGGCCAAAGTCGCCGCCTTGTATGAACACATAACTCAATGCTTTGTTGGGAATAGGCTTTCCGTCTCGGGTATTAAATTTTTTCCAATCCATCACCGCCTGTTCGTTGGCGGCCTCGCGAGTGGCGTCGCAGGGGGACCATAAAATCTTAGCGGTGACCACGTCGCGCTTAAGATCGCGGATGGCATACACCGAGCCGGGGTCGGGCGAGAAGTTGCCGCCGAAGTGATTAGCCTGTCCGCTGGGGGTGAGCTGCCAGGGCATCCGGTCATCGTTATCGAGTGCGAACATGATGAGCGCCTTGCCTTGTTGGCTGAGGTTGCTCATGCATTGGATGCGCTTGGCCTTGGCCATGGCGCGGGCGAGGGTGGGGAGCAGCATACTGGCGAGGATGCCAATGATGGCTATGACGACGAGCATCTCGATGAGGGTGAACCCGCGGGGCTTGGGCACTCGAGGCTTGATCATAAGAAAAAGATACCCCGAGTTGGACGATTTCGCAAGGATTCAAGAGAAATCGCCTTGAAATCGGGGCGTTTTGCTAGTAGCCTCCCGACTCCCAAAAGGAGCAGGGCGAGTGCCCGCACAGTTATGGATGCCGCCCAAGATCTGCCACGCCGCCCGCGCCGCCTCCGCCGCGATTCGGCTACGCGTGCGCTTTTGCAGGAAACGCACGTGACGGTGAATGATTTGATTTGGCCGCTCTTTGTGAAGGACGGCAAGGGCGATGCTGAAGCGGTGCCTTCGATGCCTGGCGTGGCGCGACATACGATTGAGGGTTTGGTGGACGAATGTCGCGAGGCGAGTGAGGCAGGCATCAAGGCCGTGGCGTTGTTTCCGGTGACGCCTGCGGAGCAGAAGGATGCCCAAGGCACCGAGGCGCTCAATCCTAATTGCCTCGTACTGCGCGCGGTGCGGGCGTTGAAAAAAGTGCTGCCGGAACTACTCGTCATCACCGATGTGGCACTGGATCCTTACACGACCCACGGCCACGATGGCGAACTCAACACCGAGGGCACGGACGTAGACAACGACGCCACAGTGGCGATTTTGGCCAAGATGGCAGTTTGTCACGCGGAAGCCGGTGTGGATTGGGTGGCGCCATCGGACATGATGGATGGCCGCGTGGGAGCCATCCGCACCGCGCTCGATGCCGACGGGCACACGGGCGTTTCCATTCTCGCGTATTCAGCAAAATACGCCTCGGCATTTTACGGCCCCTTTCGCGATGCCGTCGGCAGTCAGTCGGCAACCGGCACGGCGTATCTTGACAAGCGCACTTATCAGCTCAACCCCGCCAACCCTCGCGAAAGCATAGTAGAAGTGGCGCTGGATATTGAAGAGGGTGCGGATATACTGATGGTGAAACCTGCCGGAGCATATCTCGACATTCTCTGCCGGATGCGCCAGCTCACAGACTTGCCGCTGGCGGCGTATCAAGTTTCCGGTGAGTACTCACAAATTCATGCCGCCGCGGAGCGCGGTTGGCTGGATCTCGCCGCCACGCGTGACGAATCGCTTCTGGCCATCAAACGCGCGGGCGCGGACCTCATCCTCACTTACTTTGCCAAAGACATTGCCCAAGCATTGCAAACGGTTGATGAGTAATACGGTGACAGACATCGCCGTTCTCGAGGCATTTGATTTTTCCGATTGTCCCGGCGTTTCCTTCGGCGAAGCTCATCAGACCCCGTGGCGCACCGACATCCCCTATCCCGATGGTCTACGCCGCGCGCTGGTGCATTTTCAAGAAATAGAATCGGACCTGCCGCATGCCGACTGGCGGCACGGCATGTACCGGTTCCAGATCGATCTTGTGCAGCGCGGCTATCTTCAATCCTTCCACCTTGAGACCGGCCGCGCCATCACTACCCGCTGCTCGCTGCCCGCCCATGGCGATACGGTGCTCAATCCCGTGTTCTATCGCTTCGATGATCCTGAGGAGCATTATTTAATTGTCGGTTTTCATCCGCCACGATTGGTGGGGTTTTATTTTCCCAAGCGCAAACAAGTGGTAAGCATCATGAACCATGCGCATCCGGTGCTGCAAATGGGCTGGGAGCCGGCACGGCTGGCAATGAGCTGCCAGATGCTGGAGGAGCTGATGCTCGGCCGCGAGCCGGCGGTGGCCGCCTATTGCGCAGGCGAGGCGGATCATCGGCTGGTGCTCACGCAGTCCTTTCACCCCAACGCCGGCCATCAATTACGCGAGGAGTTTCCGATGTTGTGGAAACTATTCAACGAAAACGAATCGGCTGCGACGTTGTTGACCGGCCCGTTTGATATTCTTGGTTTGTCGGAGCAATTGCCTTTGGCAGTGGCGCGTGAAGCGATTTCGCTCGATGAATCCGAGGCACCCTGGGCGGTTACTTTTTTTGATGCGGTACTTGAGAGAGGCCTGTTGATTGGCCGCATGGGATGTACCTCGCACATGCCCGAGGCGATGCAAGCGGCACTGCAGGAGGGCTTTCGCCGGCGGCATCCGGCGGAGCACGCCCAAATGCGGGCGCAGCTTCGCGACCGTTGGCCGGTGGTGTGGCTGACGCTTCGCCAGCATAACCGCAAGTGGGTGGACGAAGGGGCGAACTTGGGCCGCTTGGCGGAAGCGGTCACAGAAAAATTTCCGCGCGCGGCGTTTGTTTTGGATGGCATGGGAGATGTGCGCGGGAGCGCGGATGAAATTTTGGAAACCAGCGCTCACATTGTGGACGCGGTGGGAAGTTCGTTTACCGAGGCGCTGGCATGCTTCAGCCTTTGTGATAGTTACGTAATGCCTTACAGCAATTCCTGCGCACTGCACATGGTAGATCCGCGCCCCGGCGTGGTGCACGGGTTGAAGGGTTGGATTCCGGATGAACCTTTTGAGCCGGCGATCACAGAAAATAAAGTGCTCGCGCGCGTGGTGCACGGCGAAAAACATCCTTCCGGTGACCGCGATTACGACGCTTGGGCAACCACTTGCGACTACGATTTGTCCGGCGACTTGGTACTTGCTACACTGCTGGAGGTGCTCGCCGAGTTGCCTCCGCGCGATTCCACCAAGTGAGTGGTGGGGGTGCTGATGTTGAGGCCAAACTCTTCCTGTAGTTCGTAGGCCGCAAGGTTTACCGCATCGCGCACGGCCAGCATTCTGTGTGGATTATTCAAAACGTACATAAGTCGCCATCGCGCGGCATGGTCTTCGTTTTCCTTGAGGGCGATAAGAGCATCCTCTTTTACATCCATGCCCTCACCGGTCTCGGAGGCTTGCTTATGCACGGCTTGCAGAAAGTTGCGCACGGTTTCCACAGACGCACCGTAGCCAATTTTGAAATCAACGTAATCCTTGAAAGGGCCACCGGGGTTTCGTTTGTAGAGATCCACACGATTGGTGAGCAGGCAGGCGTTGGGCAGCATGATGTCGTGGCCGTGCACGAGGTCGCGCACGTGGGTTTGGCGCGCACGGATTTCGAGCACAATGCCGAGCAGGTTTTCGGCAGGGATGGCAATCACATCACCGCGCCCGAGGCGTTCGCTGCTGATCAGGAGAATGCCGCTGAGAAAATCGCGCATCCAATAATCCTTGGTGATGAACACCAGCAACGCGAGGAAGCCAAGCACGCCGGTGGTTTGCAAGGAATCTTTGAGCCCCCAAATATTGACAAGTACCACCACCGAGCCCACCAAAATAATGAAGTACGCCAACAGCTCCAGTGTCCGCGAGGTGGAGGTTTCCACTCGGCGCGTGAACCCCATTACGATGCTGGCCGTGCCGTATCGCGCCAGCAGCTTCACCTCTGCGAAATGTAGAATCAGATAGGCGCAGAGCAGGGTGAGTCCGGACTGGCTAATTTGTTCGGCGGGAAACCGGTCGCTTTGGATGGCCACCGAGAAAATAAATGTAATGAACACGACGAGGTTGAAGCCGTGCAAAATTCGCAACCGCGATTTCATCCGCGCCTCATCCTGGATGACGCCGTAGTGTGAGGCGATAGTTCTGGAAAAAATGTAAACGAGAATGTTCACCCCGAACGTGAACCACTCAATGACTTCCACCGACGTGAGGCGTGGCAGGATTTGAGTATTCCAAAATTCCATCGTAGAAAAGATGCGTGACGTCTTTATTTTTCGCGCTTGGCCACAAAAGTCTCCACCAACTGTTTAGCGCGCGAAAGGTCCGCTGTCGGCATGGCTCCGGCCATTTTTTCGGTGGCGGCCTCCATGTTTTTCTGATTTTCCTTGAGCTGCTCATCCCGAGCCTCTTGTACTTTCCATTCCTCGTCGGATAATTCTTTCTTAAACTGTTTCTTGGTCGAGGGTGACATCTGGTATTCCTTGGCATTACGTCCCGCAAGGGCAAACCACTTGTACGCAAGTGTCAGGTCGCGAGCGGTTCCCTGCCCCCTCATGTGCAGTTGAGCAAGGTTTTGTTGCGCCGGGCCAAAGCCCTGGTTGGCGGCCCTGCTGTACCAATGCACGGCCCCCACGAAATCGGGCGTATCCAGCACCGTGCCGTTCGCGGTGCCTTTTTCCAGCAAGTACCCCAGCGCAAACTGCGCATCCGCAAGGCCGGCATCGGCCGCGAGCAGGTGCCAACCGGCGGCGCGCTTGTGGTCTTTTTTTACCCCCTTGCCCTGTTCGTAGAGCATCCCCAAGTTGAACTGCGCGAT
>JAPKEI010000182.1 GCA_028872685.1 Verrucomicrobiota bacterium
GTAATATTCCAGTGCCTTGTCGTACTCGGCCTTGCCCTCGTGTACCGATCCAATATTGTTGTAGCTTTTGGCTACATAGGGATGATCCGGCCCCAGTTGTTTGAGCATGATGTCCAATGATTTCTGATGATATTCAAGAGCCTTATCGTGCTCGCTCTTGTTATTGTACACCAACCCGATGTTGTGGTAGCTGATGGCCAAAGAAGGGTGATTCGACCCCAGTTGTTTGAGTTTGATGTCCAATGATTTCTGGTGATATTCAAGAGCCTTATCGTGCTCGCCTTTCTTATTGTATACCTCCCCAATATTGTTATAGCCGGTGAGCACTTGAGGATGACCTGAACCCAATTGCTTAAGCCAGATTGCCAGTGCTTTCTGGTAATACTCCAGTGCCTCGTCGTGTTGCGCAACATGCTTAAGAGCAAAGCCCAGTTGGTGGTTAAGATAGGAAAGCTGCACCCAGCTCGACTCGGTTTTGGCCTGTTCTTCTTTCAGCTCGCTACGGAACAACTTGACCGCTCCGGCATAATCACCACGCTTGAGGGCAGCGTTTGCCTTGAAAATATCGAAGGTAATGTCCGGGGCCACATCCGCATCGGGATTGGGCGTGGGTTTAGGTGTGATGATTAGTGGCTCGGATGGTTTGACTGCCACGGGTGGTTCCTCAAGAAGTTCGGGCATGGTTAACGTCGGACCCGCGCAGCCCGTCAGCAGCACTGTCACCGTGGTGAGGAAAAGATTCGCAAAAAGAAAGTGATTGGCCGGTCGACTACTTTTCATGGGTGCAAATTAGCAGCCTTCACCGGTTATTTGAAATTGATTATTTATGAGCGACCATTGACTAGATCGATACCGCTAGCCAACGAGGTGGAGCACCTGCCTTTACTTGGCCAATGAATAGCAGCGGATCACGCGGTCATTACGCAAATAAATGCTCTTGTTCGCGAAAGCGGGGTGGCTCCAGACCAGCTGGCGACCGCGGGCGGTGTTGGTGGGGGCGATGAGGTTGGCGCGGCTGATTTCATCGTAGCCCTTCGGGCTGAGCTTGGCGATGATGAGGTCGCCCTTCTCGTTGTGAATGAAAAACCGGTCCTGATGCTTGACGATGAAGGCGTTGGCCCAGCGGCCCTCGGTGTTGGTAACGGGGGCAAAGGTTTCCCAAACGCGCTCGCCGGTGGCGGCCTTAATGCAGCGGAACTGGCCATAACTGCACACGCCGTAGATGTGGCCGTCCTCAATGAAAGGCGTACACATGATGGCGTGGAGCTGCTGGGTATTGCGCTCGCTGCGGCCAGTAGCCCGCCATTCCACTTTCGCGCGCGGGGCGTCCTTGGCGAGGCGCATCATTAGCGGGCCGTTGTAAAATGAAGTGATGAACAGCAGGTCGCCGTGCAGGCGCGGGGTGGGGATGGAAAGGCCGGAACGCACACTGAAAGGTTCAGACCAGTGGAGCTTGCCGGTCTCGGGGTCAATGGAGTTGAGCGCGCGCGGATGCCAGATGATGAGCTGCCGCTTACCGCCCGCTTTGAAAATCATCGGCGGGCAATAGCCGAGGTCCGGCCCGGGCAGCGCGCGCCACAACACTTTGCCGGTCATTTTGTTAAACGCAATGGTGGTGCCTTCTTCGCCGCCGGCGAGGCAAATGAGTTTGTCGCCATCCACCAATGGATGCGCGGCGAATCCCCACACGGGCGTCTTTGTGCCAAAGTCCTTTTTAAAATCGACCTGCCAAAGCACCTTGCCATCCTTTGTGTTGAGACAAAAAAGATTCCCCATCGCGCCGAGCGTGTAAACGCGGTCGCCATCAACGATGGGCGTGCAGCGCGGCCCGGCGGGATAGCTAATCGCGTAGGGGCAATCATACTCGTGTTCCCACAGCAGTTTGCCGTCGGCCTCGTTCAGGCACAGCACCCGCTCGGTGCCTGCTAATTGCCCACGCGAAAAAGGGTTCGCCGGATTCTTTGCCCCTTTAGACAACTGCCGATCCAGCACATACACGCGCCCCTTGGCCACCGCCGGCCCGGCGTATCCGCCACCGATGTCCACCTTCCAACGTAGCTTGGGCGCGCCATCGAATTTTTCAATAATCCCATCCTCGCGCCAAACACCATCACGCTGCGGCCCAAGCCATTGCGGCCAGTCATCGGCAAACGTGCCAAGGGCGGTTAAGAAAAGAAGGTGAAGAAAAAAAGCGCGCGTTTGCATGGCTGCAGAATGCCCTGCGCAAGCCCACCACGCAATGGGAATTAAGGCGTGCCGCCAGGAGCGGGGGGCGTCGTAGTTGTCCCGGTCGCAGGCGTGGGGGGCTTAACAGGGTTGCCAGCAATTTTGAATTCGAGGAACTCGGCCTTGTCGGCGGCGTTGTCGAGCACCAACGCTTTGAACGCCCAGCGGACACCAGGCTCCAACGTGGCGATTTGGTCGGACACAGTGCCAACGTTTTGACCGTCGGCATCGAGCACGTTGAAGGCCACGGACACATCGGTGAGCGCGTTGGCGCTGGTGTTCTCCACTTCGCCGGTAACAGTTTTGGTGCCCTGATCGGCATCGGTGGTGAGGGTGAAGGGATAGAGATTCAAGTCCCCGACCGTTTGCACGGGTTCGGTGGTTGAATTTTTTTTGGTGTCCGTAGGGGAAACAGGCGGTGCGTTGGTGACAGCGGTGGCGGCCTCGACCTCTTTGCGGCGGGCTTCTTCCAGATCCATTTGTTTGCCTTCCCACTCGAGGGCGAAATTGGAGGATTTCTCGTTCAAGAGTGCCACCTCGCGGCCCACGGAAAGATACCTCGGCGATCCCTTGGGCAGCAGCAGTTGCTGCGACCGAACGGCATCAAGCTCTTCGTTCAGCGCGTGCATAGTGGCGTTGAGATCAATGAGTGCTTTTTCCTGCAACTCCACCTCCGTCAACACCCGAGTGGAACCGCACGCCACCAGTAGAAGCGCCGCGGCGGAAACCAACAGTGTATCCCAAAACCTCATCCGCGCAATGTATCGTATAGGAGGGGGAAATTCAAGCCACGAACACGTCAACTAAGACGCGCGGCCTTGTCATCATGACCTGTTTCCGATAACATTTTGCGCATGACCCCCCGGATTGAACGTGACGTGACGGTGAGTTGGCGGCATCGCGTTTTGTTTACGCAAAACATATTTGACGCGGAGAACACCGTGCTGCGCGACACATTGGCAGATGATCCCGCCGGCGGCCCGCGCAAGGTGCTGCTGGTGCTCGACGAAGCACTGACCAAGGCACGGCCGACGTTGGCACGGGAGATTGAAATTTATTTCAAAACCCACTCCGACGTGCTGAACCTCGTGTGCGCGCCGTTCGTGATGGAAGGCGGCGAACGTACGAAGAATTCGTATTTCCACGTGAGTGAGGTGCACTCACAGGTTGACCGCTATCATATTGACCGACATTCGTATTTGATTTGCGTAGGAGGCGGTGCGCTACTCGACATGGTGGGCCTCGCTGCCGCCACGGCGCATCGCGGCATTCGGCACGTGCGAATCCCCACCACCACCCTCAGCCAAAACGATTCCGGCGTGGGCGTGAAGAATGGCATCAACGCCTTTGGCAAAAAGAATTTCATCGGCACCTTCGCCCCGCCCTTCGCAGTCATTAACGATTTTCAAATGCTCGCCACCCTCACCGCGCGCGACAAACGCAACGGCTACGTGGAAGCCGTAAAGGTCGCGTGCATTCGAGATGCAGAATTTTTTGATGCAATCGAAACCGATGCCGACGCGTTGGCCAGCTTCGAGCCCGCCGCGATGCAGCGGCTCATCCATCGTTGCGCCGAACTGCACATGAATCACATTACCACCAGTGGCGACCCCTTCGAGACGGGCTCGGCGCGTCCGCTGGATTTTGGCCATTGGGCGGCGCATAAGCTGGAGCAAGTTTCCGAATACCGCCTGCGCCACGGCGAGGCGGTGGCGATCGGCATCGCGCTCGATTGCATTTATGCGCGAGACTGCGACCACCTTGACGCCGCCGCGTGCGATCGAATTCTGCGGCTACTGGAGCGGCTGGGGTTTTCCCTATGGAGTCAGGATTTGCTACACGAAACCGAGGATGGCCAACTAGTGGTCTTGGAAGGTCTCGAGGAATTCCGCGAGCACCTTGGCGGGCAACTCACGATCACCCTCCTGCGCGCCATCGGCGAAGGCTTCGAGGTGCATGAAATGAACACCTCAAAAGTACTCGCCGCCATCCACGAACTTCACGCCCGCAATGAAAGCGAAGGCGACCAAAAAATAATTCCCGCGAATGGCTGATCCCCGCCGCATCGCCGTCATCAATGTAGTGGGTTTGTGCGACCGGCATATCGGGGCGTGGACGCCCCGCATTCACGAGTACCGCAACGCAGGCGCGCAGGCGTTTATTGAGCCCGCGTTTCCCGCGGTGACGTGCACGGCGCAGAGCGATTATTTGACGGGCGAAACTTCCGCCACACACGGCATCGTGGGCAACGGCTGGTACGATCGAGATTTGGCGGAGGTGCAGTTTTGGAAGCAATCCAATCACCTCGTACAAGCGCCCAAGGTATGGGACGCGTTACGGGCGAAGCACGATGACTTCACATGCGCCAAAGTTTTTTGGTGGTACAACATGTATTCCGGTGCAGATTGGAGCCTCACGCCGCGCCCGATGTACCCGGCGGATGGCCGGAAGGTGTTTGATATTTACACGCACCCGTTTGAAATCCGCGAGGACATTAAACGCGACTTGGGCGCGTTTCCTTTTCCCGGATTTTGGGGTCCGGCGGCAGGCGTCAACACTCCGCAAGGCTCGGCCGATTGCGTGAGTCGTTGGATTGCCGAATCGGCCAAATGGATCGAGCGTAAGCATTCGCCCACGCTGTCGCTCGTTTACCTTCCGCATTTGGATTACAACCTCCAACGCCTCGGCCCCGAGGACAAGGCGATCAAACCCGACTTGCAAGCCATTGACACCATCGTCGGCGGACTGCTGGATTTTTATGCACAGCGCGGCGTTGACGTGATGTTGCTTTCTGAATACGGAATCACGCAAGTGGACAAAGCCATCCATCTCAACCGACTCTTCCGCGAACAAGGCTGGTTGACGATCAAGGAAGAACTGGGACACGAGCTGCTCGATGCCGGTGCGAGCCAAGTCTTTGCCGTAGCAGATCATCAAGTGGCGCATATTTACATCAATAACGACGCGCTCCACAGCGAAGTCAAATCGCTTTTGGAAAACACGGCTGGCGTGCAGGCGGTGCTCGACGATGACGCGCGCCATCGCCGCGCTGGCGATCTCATTGCGATTGCGGATGAAAATGCGTGGTTCACTTATTACTACTGGATGGACGACGCGCGCGCGCCGGACTTTGCACGTACAGTAGATATCCATCGCAAACCGGGCTACGATCCGGTGGAACTTTTTGTTGACCCCCAGCTTGCCTTTCCCAAGCTGCGCATCGCGCAACGGTTGCTGCAAAAGAAGCTGGGCTTCCGGATGTTAATGGATGTAATCCCGCTGGACGCCGCGCTGGTGAAAGGCTCGCACGGCTGCCGCCCCGTCAGCCGCGCCGATTGGCCGGTGGCGATCGTGCCTGAAGCCGATTGGCTGGAAGGGGATGCGCTGCAAAGCACCGAAGTGTCCGGGCTTATCCAACGCGCGGTGGGATAATAAGTTGGCCCCTTAAATGCTCTGAAAAACAGGAGAACACCCAATAAAACCGTGTTTTTACTTGAAAAATGTGCGAAGTTGGGTTAGGTAAGTTCATAGACATTGCTGCCATGAAGCCAAGGAAAAACATGAATCGTGCGACTCATACATTGTTAAGCGTAGGGTTTTTGGGTGGATT
>JAPKEI010000183.1 GCA_028872685.1 Verrucomicrobiota bacterium
GGCGAAGGGCCGGGCAATTCGTTTAAGGAAGCGAAGTATGATTTCCCGCACGTGCGCGATTATTTGATGGACCGCGGCGTGATGGGCGACGTGAGCGAGACCTCCACCACGTGGGATAATCTTCACAACCTTTACACCAAAACAATCACCAACATTCAAAAAGCAATTCGCGACACTGGCGTGGATCCGTGGGTCGGCTGCCACATCAGCCACAACTATCACACCGGCGCGAGTCTCTACTTCACCTTCGGCTGTCGCCAAATCGAGGGCCGTGAGCTGGATCAATATCTTTACATCAAAAAAGCCGCCGAAGATTCCTTCCTGAAAAACGGCGGCACCGTCAGCCATCATCACGCCGTGGGCACCGAGCATCTCCCGTGGATTGAGGCCGATCTTTCGCCCGCCGGCCTCAAAGCCGTGCGCGCCATCAAGGACGGACTTGACCCCAAGAGCGTGATGAACCCCGGCAAAATCCTCCCCGGGCCCGATCCCCTGCGTGAATGGGGCTTGACCGATGAGGCTATTCAGTCGTTCAACAAGGCGGACTGATGTTTGCCGAAAAAGTTGTTATTATCACCGGTGCCTCCTCCGGCTTGGGCCGCCAACTCGCGCGTGACCTTGCTGCGCGGCGTTGTCGCGTGGTGCTATTCGCCCGCAATGCCGATGCCCTCGCCGAGGCCGTGGCCGAATGCGAAGCAGCGGGCGGCGAGGCAATGGCCGTCACCGGTGATGTTACGCAGCCCGAAGATTGCGAGCGCCTCATCACCAAAACCACGGAGCGCTTTGGCGGCATTGACTTTCTCATCTCCAACGCCGGCCTCAGTATGTGGGCAAAGTTCGAGGAAGTGACTGACCTCAATTTGTTTCGCCGCTTGATGGAGGTCAACTATCTCGGTCTTGTGCACACATTGCACTTCGCGCTGCCCGCGCTCAAGAAGACCGGCGGCCTCATCGTTTCCATCGGCAGCATCCAAGGCAAAATCGCCGTGCCCGCGCATTCCGGATACGTCGCCAGCAAACACGCGCTCGAAGGGTTTTGCGATACACTGCGCTATGAGCTGGACGAAACCGGTGTCGATATTTTGACCGTCCATCCGCATTGGATCCAAGGCACAAATATGCGCGCCAACGCCTGCACCGCGGATGGCGCGGCGATGGGCGAAAGCAAACGCTCGCACAATCACGAGTCCATCACGCTGGAACAATGCGCGCGCGAGATTATCGACGCAATGCGCGATCGCGCGCACGAACTTATTATTCCACCGCGCTTGCGCCTCGCGCCGATTCTCAAGGCGCTGTGGCCCGCGCTGTTGCGCCGCAAAGTGCTGCGTATTTTTCGAGGACAGGGGAAATAGCAATGGCCCGAACGCCCACGCGCATTGGTTTTTCATATTGGCTGGCCCGGTTCACCTCGGGGCTGTTCACGCGCACTTGGATTCGCCGCCGCGTGTTGCACAACGATCGCGTTCCGGAAACCGGCGGCGTGATTCTTGCCTCCAATCACGTGAGTTATCTCGATCCATTTTATATGGTCTGCTCCGTGCGGCGATTGGTCATCGCACTCGCGCGGGCCAGCGCCTACAAAGTCCCGTTGCTCGGGACGATGCTGCACAGTTGGGGGGTCATCCCCGTCGACCAATCCGGGAGTGGTCGTGGCTTGAAAACTTTCTTCACCCGCCTGCGCTCCGGCGATGCGGTGATGATGTATCCCGAGGGCACCCGCTCGTACACCGGTCAAATCCAAGCCCCGCAGCCGGGCGTGGGCCTCATCATCCTTAAGAGCGATGCGCCGGTCGTTCCCGTCAAATTGTTCGGCTCGTACGAAGCCTTCAACCGGCATCATTGGTTTCCCCGCCCCTATCGGGTGGAAATAAAGTTTGGCGAACCGCTCGACTTCCGCGACCTTCGGGCCAAGGCAAACGAAACCAAAGACAAAGAACAGCTCAAAAAATTATATCACGAAGCCGCCACTGATTTGTTGCACGCCATTGCGACAATCGAGCCGGGGCCGGATAAAACTTAATTTTAGGAAAACGATTATGAACATAACTATTCATTCTGGAAACTGGGAAGAACTTGACGTCGACGCGCTGGCTGTGCCGATGGCCAAGGGCAGTACTGTGGACGCCGCGCTCGATGTGCGCCTCGGCGGCTTGCCAAGCGAACTCATCGACAGCGGCGAATTCACCGGCAAAGCCGGCGCGTGCACGCTCATCCATCGCGTGCCGGATAGCGCTGTGAAGCGTGTGTTTTTGATTGGTCTCGGTGAAGCGCCGATGGCGCGTCATTGGTTTGCCGCCGCCGGCCAAGCTGTGCGCGCCGCAGCCAAGGCCAAGTGCCGGTCGGTGGCGCTGCTGCTGCCGCACGATGCCTGCGCGCGTTTGGCTGCTGAGGGCGCGGGCTTTGGCCAGCATCGGCCGAGCGGTTATACGGAACAAAAACCGTGGCCGGTCGAGGAAGTGGTTTTGCTGACCACCGGCGACCAAGCCATCGCCGATGCCGGACGTATCACCGCCGAGTGCGTGAACCTAGCGCGCGAGTTGGTGGAAATCCCGGCCAACGATTTGGGTCCGGAAGAATTTGCAATGCGCGCTGCGCGCGAAGGCGAAGCCGCAGGATTGGAAGTGGAAGTGCTGGAGGAAGCCGCCCTGCGCGAACTGGGCGCGGGTGCGTTGCTCGCCGTGGGCCAAGGCTCCGTGCGGCCGCCGCGAATGGTGCGGCTGAGTTGGATTCCGGAGGACCCCATCAACGACGATCATTTATTTTTGGTTGGCAAAGGCATTACCTTCGACACCGGCGGCCTGTCGCTCAAGCCCGCTAACTCGATGGAAAAAATGAAATACGATATGGGCGGCGCGGCTACGATGCTCGGCGCCATCACTGCCATCGGTCGTTTGCAGCCGCGGGTGCGTGTTTCCTGTCTGCTCGTGATGGCGGAAAATATGCCCAGCGGCACCGCCACGCGCCCCGGCGATATCATCACCGCGATGAATGGGAAAACCATCGAGGTTATCAATACCGACGCCGAAGGCCGCCTCGTGCTCGCCGATGCGCTCACGTACGCCAATCGTCTCGGTGCCACGCACATCATCAACGCTGCTACGCTCACCGGTGCAGTGAGTGTCGCGCTTGGTAGTGTGCGCGTCGCGTTGCTCGGCAACCACAAGGCGCTCGGCGATGGCATTGCGATGCGCGGACGCGAATGCGGCGAACGCTTTTGGCCGTTGCCGATGGATCCTGATTATCTCGAGCCAATGCGTGGCGATATGAGCGACCTGCGCAATGCCGGTGCCGATCGCAAGGCCGGCACCATCACCGCCGCCAAGTTTTTGGAACAATTCGTCGAAGGCACCCCGTGGGCGCACTTGGATATCGCGGGCACGGCGTGGTTCGACAAAGTCCAACCCAACGCCGGCAAAGGCGCCAGCGGTATCGCCGTACGCACGCTCGTGCGGTTGGCAGAGGGGTGGGGGAGCTAAAATGGTTCGGCTTGTCCTCATCGCTTTGCTTGTGTCGTTAAGCATTGGCTGCACGGCCGTGCGTGAAACTCAGCCGGTTCGTACGGCGACGGAGCAGTTTATTTTGAGCCACGCGGTGATCGATGCCGCGCGGCAAATTGAGGCCGATGCTGTGGCAGGAAAAAAAGTGATGCTCGATTTGTCGATGTTGAAAACCGTGGACGTCGAGTTCGCCCATGGCGAATTGCGTGACCGCCTGTTGCAACTCGGTGCGGATCTCGTGGCCGAATCCGCCGATGCCGAGATCATCATCGAGGCGCGTTCCTCCGGAGTGGGCATCGACAAATCCGAAACCATGCTTGGCATCCCCGCCATTCCCATTCCTGTTCCCGGCGTGGGCACTTTTAGCACTCCCGAACTGCCCGTGTTCAAGCGCGACCTTCAGCACGGGCGTGCCGGTATTTCTATCACCGGCTTCGAGCGTGCCACCGGTAAGCATGTGCTTTCCATTGGTCCCGTTTATGGCAACGCCATTCGAGACAACATCTCCATCCTCGGGATTCCTCTCTACCGTGGTCGGGAAAATTTACCGAAGTGATCCGATTGCGGGGTGCTGATAATTGTGCTATATTAAGACATGAGGCGTTTTGCAATCCCGACTTTGGGTGTGCTTCTTTTTTCCCTGTGGGCCGTTTTGATTTCTGGCTGTTCTAAAAAAGAGGCTAAGCCAACCGCTAATCCGCGCCTTGAAAAATCCGGCCAACTGCTCGCTGCCGAGCCCATTGTGCCGGTGGCAAAGGATTCTTCTGAAACCGTGGTGGCGGAAGGCGAAGAGATTAAAGCAGCCAATGATCCTGCGCCCGATCCCGCGCCGGTTCTTTCTCCTGCTGAGATGGCCGAACTGGTTCGTCTCGCCAAGGCTGGCAATCCCCATGCGCAGGTGAATCTAGGAAATGTTTTTTTCGAGGGCCGCGGCGCGGATGTCAACAAGGCTGCTGCTGAATATTGGTGGAACCTCGCCGCGCGCCAGCGGCACCCGGTGGCGGTTGAGAATCTTAAGATGCTGCACGCCAAGCCCGAAGAGGGCGTGAGCTTTTTCGGTACCGTTAGTCGTGGTAACAAGTTTGTGTTCATCATCGATAAATCCGGCAGCATGTCAGGCAACCGTCTGGCCGCTGCAAAGAAGGAACTGTGCAGCACGCTGAAAGGGTTAAAACCCACCGACAAGTTTATGATATATTTTTTCAGTGACGCCGCCCAGGCGATGCCCGCGCGCGCGATGTTGGCGGGCACACCAAAAAACATCCAATGGGCGACCGATTGGGTGCGTGGGCGCAGTGTGGCCGGCGGAACCAATCCCACGCAGGCCCTGAGTTGGTGTTTTAATTTGCGGCCCGACACCGTGTGGTTGCTCACCGACGGCCAGTTTTCCGATGGCCCCGCACTCGATGCCATTGCCGCTGGCAACCGCCAACTCAAGGCTCGCATTAACACTCTCGCCTTTCACGACAAAGCCGGAGCGAACATTCTCCAACGCATCGCGCGCGAGAATGACGGCACCTATCGCTTTGTAAAACCATAGCCGCGCTTGCCCGCCACCGCGCGCGCGGTTATCCTCGCGAATGGACTGTGCTTACGATCTCGCCGCGACTTATGCGGAAAACTTTCAGCGCGGGCCGCGGCTTTCATCGCCACTCAATGTTTCTGTTACCCCCGCAAACGAACGGGTCGAATTTCTCGGCATTCCAGTGAACAGTCGCCTCGGGATTGCCGCCGGTTTATTGCTCAATGCGAAATGGATTGAAGGCTACGCCGACCGCGGGTGGGATTTGTTGACATACAAAACTGTGCGCTCGTCCGCGCGCGATTGTTATCCGCCGCCCAATTGGGCTTTTGTGAATGCCGATGCCGGCGAGGGGCCGGTTTATGCAACCGACGACTTACCGGATGATCCGGCGGATATTAGCTCGGCGGTGTGTTTTGGGATGCCGTCGATGTCGCCGGAATTTTGGCGGGAAGATATCGCACGCGCGAAGACGGTTTTACATGATGGGCAACTCTTAATTGTCTCTGTGGTGGCAAGTCCAGAGGCCGGCTGGAGTGCCGAGCAAGTGGCTGATGACTACGCCCAATGCGCCGCATGGGCTGCTGAGGCCGGCGCGGATGTCATCGAGGCCAACTATTCCTGCCCGAATGTTTGTTCCGCTGAAGGGCAGGTGTATTGCGATGCGAGCTTCAGTGAGATGGTTACGCAAACCATTCGTAGTGCGATTGGTGTCACGCCGTTGTTGCTTAAGATTGGGGTGTTTCCTGATTCAGAAAAACAACGCGCATTTTTGCA
>JAPKEI010000184.1 GCA_028872685.1 Verrucomicrobiota bacterium
ATGTTTTGACGCTAGTCCTTTTTGTTTATTCGCCAAGGCACAACACCTCGCCCGCTTTGGTGGTAAGGTACAGTCTGCCACTCGCGATAGCGAGGCCATCCCACATCGGAGCCGCAACTTTGCGCGACACGAGCACAGTGCCATCGACGGTATTAAATACTTTCAGTCGCCCGTCTTTGTGCACCGCATAAAGTCGATTGCCCGCGAGCGCCAGCGCGTGGATGTCGTTGTACAACTGCGTGCCGGGTTTGACGGGCTTTGCCTTTTCGGCGGGTGAGAGGAAGGTGTCCACCACCCACTTGGCGCCTTCGGCGACGCGGAGTGTACGGAAGGGTTTGCCGCCTTTTCGAGCCATTGAACCGGCGGCCCAGCCAGTAATCCATTTGCCGTTAAACTTCGCCACGGATTCGTCATCAAAATCGCGGCGGAAAATATCCGTGCTGCCGTTGATTTGGCCGTACACTTTTCCATCGCGGAAGACCACCAATGGCCGGCGCGGAGCTTCGCCGCGGTAGCGATCTTGGTGACGCGCGCCGTAGGTCCACGAGCCGCGCGGCACCCAAACCGCGCCGCCGCCGGTATTGAGTTTCGCGAAGGCGTTCCATTTATCCACCGAACGCAACTTGCCCGCGTCGGAGAAAATCCAGCGTGACATCGCCACGCCGCCATTTTCCTCGTGCAAAATATCCACGGGATCAAACTCCAAGCCGGAGTTTTCATAAAATCCCTTGAACGGATTTTTGCCGGTCGGGTCGTCCTTTTGCGGAATGGAATTGAGCCGATGCACCCATTGCTTTTCCCCAGTCAACGCGTCCACCGCAAAAATTAGAACGCCGCCATCGGCCAACTGCTGGCGGCCCGCCACAAAATAGGCGGTGTTCTTTTTGACCAACACCGCGCCGGGTACCGGCCACGGGCTTTCAACCTGGCCATACGCCACGATGCGTTCGTCGACCGGCGCGGCGCGCAGCTCCCACGCCAGTTCGCCGGTGTCCGCGCGCACGGCGTACACAAACCCCGCGTGACAACCGAAGAGCGCAAGCCCGCGATGAATGGTCGGCGGCAAATCCACCCGACCGCGTGCGGTGAAACTCCACAGCCGCGCGCCGTCGGCGGCATTCATCGCGATGACCTCATGCGCGTCGGGCCGCGCCACAAACACGCGCCCGTTGGCAATCGTCGGCGCACTGACGGGGCCTTTCACAAAAGGATTCTCGCGCCAATCAAAAGCAATCGGCCCATCCGCCAACGGCTCGGGCTGCAGCTTCACGCTCCATTGCGATTCCAGCTTCGCCGGGCCAGCCGCGATGGAGGTGCCACTCCGCCAGCGGTCGCCGCGATAGGTGGGCCAATCAGCGGCGGCGGGATTTTTGGCGTTTGCATCCACCGCCGCGGAGCCTTTCAGCAATGGAAACTTCACTTGGTCGATGGGTGTTTTCAACGGACTATTTTCCAGCGCCGGCGCCATGGCCACGAAGCCGCGCAGCATCGGCCAACACGTGCAATGCTTGGGCGTAGTGTAAATCAAACCATTGGCCGGCACCCAACCGTTCTCGCGCGAGCAGTTGGCCTTGGTGATGCGGTTGGCCACGATGTCGCCGGTTTTCATATCCGTGAGATCGAGCACGCCGGCAAAGACATAACGCGGCGTGGCGACCGGCGGGAAACAATGCGTCATCCCGGCCGGAAGCGTGCGCAGCACTTTGCCGGTCTTGGGGTCCAGCGCGGAGACCTCGATGAGCGCGCGCGTGGTCCCTTCCTTAGTGGCGGTGTTCTCGCGGCCGCCGTGGAGAATCCATAAATCTTTTTCCGTGAACATCGCACGCGCTTGGCGACTGTGATTCATTCCGGGCGGAAAAGTTTTCTCCCACGCGAGCCGGCCCGTTTTTGTGTCGAGCACGTGCAGCGCGTTCCCGGCATCATGGTCGCTTAGCGACGACACCTCGTACGCCACTTGTTCGCCGTGCATCACGGTGCGATAAACTTTTTTCATCCACGGAAAATGCGATGCCTGCCAATCGACTTTGCCGGTTTGCAAATTCACCGCCATCGCCTCGGCCGGTTCGCCGCGCTTGAGGCGGCCACGAATGAAACTCACCGTATCCTCGGCCGCCGCAAGATTGCGCGGGTCGCCCGCGTCGTGTTGCCACAGTTGCTTGGCTGTCTGCGTGCTGAATGCGCGCACCTGTTTATCGTCGGACGCAATAATTATATTCCGATGATGAATCACCTCGTTAGGCTCGCCCATTCCCGGGTACTCGCGCGCGACCTTGCCCGTGGCCGCCTCCAGCGCGATGAGCTTGCCCTTGACGATGGCGAACAGAAACTTGCCCGAAGCCACCGGCCGAGCACGGTTGCTCGAAAGGCGCGGCAGACTGAAGTTGGCATCATTCACCTCGCCCCGCATCAAGTCGCGATGCCAAAGGCGCAGCCCATTAAAGCTATCCCGCGCCAGCACGCCGCCGTAAAAATTACGCCCTTCATCACTCACCAATCCCTCCACCTCCTCCATCGCCGCCGCCACCCAACGCACCCGCTCGGGCGGGCCCACCGCGGTGTCCAGCGAAACCGCATTGCCACTCGCCCCGTGCCGCGAATGCGTCCACGAATCCATATTCCCCGGCCAAGGCTTGCGCGCGATGAGGCCGCCATCCTTCGCGCGCGAAATGGCCTCAAACCCAACCGCCTTCAACTGCGCCTCCTTCACCCCCGCCCGCGGTGAAACCGTCACAAACCCACGCGGCACCAAAACCCGGAACACTTCCGCCAACGGCGTTTGCCCCAGCGCGTGCACCGCCACCTCGTTCACCAAATTTTCCGTGTACGGCAAGTGCTTGGCATCATCCAATTTCTCCGCCGACACCAGCCCGTAAACCCCGGCCTTCATCAATGCAGCCCGCACCCTTTGCACTCGCGCCCCATCCGCATCCAAAACATTAACCACAAACCGCCCCGTCCGCGCCGACCGCACCGCTGCCGCCGAATCCCCCGCCCCCAACTGCACCACCAACCCGCCCCGAGCCTGAGCCGCATCAAGCGCCATTGAGCCAATCAACAGAAATGCAAGAGTGAACAAAAATAAACGAAAAGGGAATGAGTTCATACGTAAAGCCTAGGCCCATCAGCCACCCCCGTCAACCGGAAGGAAAACTTTTTCAAACACGGATATTCAGGGTTATCGCTGAGGCAAATCTCGCTTGGACGTCCAGAAAATAGCGTTTACGAGCAACACCCGAAAATTTTCGTTTTTGAAATCCTCGGGTACGCCGAGGGAGGTGTAAAAAGTGCGGCGACCTTTCACCTCGTTCACCCACGTGATGGCCTGCCTTCCGGCGGGACCCGTGCCGATGTCGCCCTGTTGCAGCAGCGTGGTCGTCTTCGCCAGCGGGCCGGCCTTATAGAGCTTGCTCGAGCCGAAGGGCCGCACGCCTCGCAACACCGGGTGCGCCTTGGCCACGTTGATGACCTTCAACGGTTCATTGCTGAAATGCCCAAGGTAATTGCCGCCCATCACCTGGCGATCAAAAATCTCGTTATCCGCCTTTTGGAACGCGTGACTCGCTGTGCGCATGCCCACGATCGGTTTGCCTGCGGCCCAATGCGCACGGATAAGTTTCATCTGCGGCTCGAGCAACTTCATGCGACGCGCAAAAACAAACATTACATCCGCGTTCTTAAGCACCTCCAAGTTCGGCAGCTTCTCAATGCCATCGTGTCCCCATGAGGCGTTAAACTTCACGTCGTAATGTTTTTCCATCCACGCACTGAAGGACTTCATTGAGGCTTCGCTCTGGTACTCTTTCGCCCCAGAAATGATATGAATCTTGAGCGCCGCCGCATCAACGAACGAAACGAGCACAAGTAATATAAGCCAAAATATGAATCGTGTTTTCATGGGCATCCACCCCCATGGTGCCTCGTCGTTCCGCTATTGGCAACGTCATTGCAGCATCATTCCTCCGTCATAGAAGTCCTTGAGCAGACGAGGGAGGAGGCGTAAGGTTGCCTCCGTGAAGCAATTTTTTTTGATTATTGTGGTGATGGGGTGTGGACCAATAAGCCTGACCGCTGGCGAATTGCCCCGATTACCCAAAGCACTTGACCCAAAAAAACAATCCTATAGTGAGCAGAAAAAACTGCCTGATCTGACAAAGACTTACTTCAGCACTTCACCACAAGATTTAGATGACGGGTTGGATGTAGGCATATTGGATTTGCCGGGTACTAGGGAGGCAATCAAGGCATTGGTCGCCGATGACAAGGCAGGTAAATATTCCAACCTAGATAGCATTCTACTCTGGAGAGACGGGAAGCTAATTTTCGAAATGTACAACCGGCGCGGACGGGTAGACGCGCCGCACTTCACCATGTCCATCACCAAAACCCTGACATCAGTCACCCTCGGCAGGGCTATCCAGGTCGGGCTGCTTAAAATAGAAGACCTCGATAAACCGGTTATCAGCTTTATGCCTGAAATTGATCGATCAAAAATTCAAGCCGGCGTTGAGACAATCACCATGAGGGATGCTCTCTATATGAAGTCCGGACTGAGGTTCCCAGAAAAAAACTTCCCACAAACTCTTGGCAGAAAATATCCACGGCAAAAATATTTCCAGAAATTGTTCGAGGAAACCGCTCCCATAACACCCAAGAGCAAGCAGTATAAATATAGTGGCACGGACCCGTCATTGATCATGATGATCATCGATATTAAAACCCGAGGTACTGTGCAGAAGTTCATTGCCAAAGAGGTCGCTGGAAAATTCGGCGCGATCTATTGCTGGGATGATCAAGGCTGCGGGATTCCAAAATGTGGTGCTGGGAGCAGCTTCACCTCACGATCGCTATTGAAAATCGGGGCGGCCATCATTCAAGGCGGTAAGTACAACGGCGAACAACTGCTATCAGCTGAATATGTTAAGTTGATTATGGACAGAAAAAAGGGCGAAGGATATTTCTACCATTTCCATAATCGCCGGAAAAAGACAGCCGGCAAAGACGTCTTTTTCATAAGTGGCATTGGAGCAGGCGGCCAATATATGGCCACTTTCCCGGAATTAAACATCGTCGCCGTCGCGACTGCGCATAACCAAAAGCAGATCAACCTGCCCTTGAATGCGATCCTGGAGCACCTGATCCCGCTATTTGTAGAATAGTCATTACACCTAAATTACTTGCTTAGAAGTTGAAATAGAGGACATCCAAACAAAGAAGGAAAAGGTGACCCCATTTCACAATTGGCGTTGCCGAAGTGCAAAACAAACAGCCCTTTAGCCTCCCTGAATTCAATCGGTTAAGGAGGATGGCAGAAGGCATATGACGTTGGGAGTGCCTCCTCCCACCATCTTCATAGCTTTACTCGCACCGGTATTGTGGGTCAACTAGAGCGACATGGATGACCAAAACCATAATCCACTTTCGGCAGAGGAACATTACATAATCGAAAACAAGGGAACGGAGCCGGCCTTTTCGGGGGAGTACGACGCCTTTTATGAAGCGGGGACTTATGCCTGCCGACGATGCAATGCCCAGCTATACCGCTCCGAGGACAAGTTTGACGCCCATTGTGGCTGGCCAGCGTTCGATAAGGAAATACCGGGCGCCGTGAAGCACCTGCCTGACCCGGACGGAATGCGAACGGAGATTGAGTGTGGCAATTGCGGAGGCCACTTGGGTCACGTGTTCACAGGAGAAAACAAAACGCCAGCCAACGTTCGACACTGTGTTAACTCCCTTTCAATGAAATTCGTAAAAGGAAGTCACTAGAGGCAACCAGCATTCAT
>JAPKEI010000185.1 GCA_028872685.1 Verrucomicrobiota bacterium
CGCGCTTGCGCCCGCCGGAACATCGCCGCCTTCGAATCACAAAACCTCGAGGCCATCATCATCAACGCCGCCGGCTGCGGCAGCACCTTGAAGGAATACGGCCAACTCCTCGCCGACGATCCCGAATGGGTCGAACGCGCGATTGCCTTTAGCGCTAAGGTGAAAGATTTGACAGAGTGGATTTCTCAGGAGGCGGGAGACGGAGGACAGCATCTGGAATGCAAAGTGACTTATCATGATGCGTGCCACTTAGCACATCCACAAGGCATCACGCTGGAGCCGAGAGCTTTGGTGCAAGCCGTGGCGGGAGAAAATTTTACCGAGTTAAACGAGGCCGACGTGTGCTGCGGCAGCGCCGGAAGCTACAACCTCACCGAACCGGAAATGGCCGCGCGCCTCCAACAACGAAAGATCAAAAACATCCTCGCCACCGGCGCCGAGATCGTAGTGACCACCAACCCCGGCTGCCTCCTCCAAATCCAAGCCGGCCTAAAAAAAGCCAACCCAAAAATCCAAGTCCTGCACATCGCGGATTTTTTGGCTACTTCCCACGCCGAATAACTTGGCCGGGGCCGGCGGCGTTGTGGCGATCGTTTTCAACGACCGCTTTTCCATTTACTAAAACCAAGCGGAAGCCGGTGGCGTATTTGTGGGGGGATTTAAAGGTGGCGTTGTCTTGGATTTTTGCGGGGTCAAAGACGACGAGGTCGGCGGCGAAACCGGGGCGGATCTCCCCCCTGCCCTTGAGTTGAAAAGTGTGCGCGGGGAGACTGGTGAGTTTGCGGATGGCTTCTTCGATCTTGAGTTGTTTTTGGTCGCGCGTATAGCGAGCAAGGAAGCGTGCTGCGTTGCCGTAACCACGCGGGTGAGGCACGCCCACTTTGAAGGCGCGCACGCTGCTGTCGCTGGCGAACATCGTATGCGGATGGCGCAGAAAGGCGCGTGCGTCATCCTCGTGCATTCCATGGAACACCGCGCTTGCGCCGCCGTTCGTTTCCACTTCAAATATGAGCGAGATTTGGTGGTCGAGGTCGTCCTTGCCGTAACGCAGCTTGGCGGCTTCCTTGACGTTGAGTCCGTTGAAGCGTTTGTCTTTTTTGTGATAGGCGATGACGGCGTATGAATAATCCTCCCGCTGACGACGGCGCAGGCGGTCTTTCATCCACGCGACGGTTTCGCGATGGGTCTTGGCGCCTTTGATGCGTTGGGAAAATGCTTTTGCGCCGCCGACGATTAGCGCGTCGGGAAGTAACTGATGCAAGCTCGTGCTCGATGCTGTGTAGGCGTACTGGTCGTGCGTGAGGCGGATGCCTTCGGTGCGGGCTTTATCGAGGCGGGCGAGCAGTTGCGGGTGCTTACCCCACATCGGCCGGCCAGCGAGTTTGAGATGCGAAATATGCGCTGGCAGTTTGGCTTGCTCAGCGATGGTGCAGACCTCATCGATGGCGTTGAAAATATTAGTGCCCTCGCTGCGCATATGGCTCACGTAAATACCACCGTGAGCGGCAACAGTTTTCGACAGGGCCACCAACTCATCGGTACGCGCAAATACGCCGGGCAAATAAATGAGTCCGGTGGACATTCCGAGTGCGCCGTCGCGCATCGCTTGGTCGATGTGTTTTTGCATCGCGCCCAACTCGGTGGTGTTGGGCGGGCGACGAAGGGAACCACCCATCACTTGGCCGCGCACAGTTCCGTGGCCGATGAGACTGGCGATGTTGGGGGAAAATCCATTCTCCTCAAGCTTGGTGTAAAACTCGCCGAGATTGAGCTTTGATGAACCGCAGTTGCCGAGCACCAAAGTGGTGACGCCCATTCGCAAAAAGTTTTCGGCCTTCGGATGGTAAATAATATTTTCGGCGTGGGTATGGACATCGATGAAACCGGGCGCGATGGCGAGGCCGTTAGCATCGATGACATTTCTCGAGGAACCGGCCCGCGCTACATTGCCGACGGCGATGATGCGGCCGTTGGCGATGGCGATGTCGCCTTTAAACGGCGCGCGGCCGGTGCCGTCATAAATCAAGCCATTGCGCAGGATGAGATCCGGCGCAGCATTTACGCTAACTACAAACCAAAGAGTGGCGAGAAGCGCCCGCATTTTAGGCCTCGCCGATTTCGGCGGCGTAGCCAGCAGCATCGAGCAGATGGGCGGTGTCAGGTTCGCCGTCGATCTGCAATTTAAAAAACCAGCCTTCGTCGAAGGGACTGTCGTTGGCCAATTCGGGGGTGTCCGCGAGTGCGGCATTAATTTCCAGCACTGTGCCTGCCACGGGCGCGTAGAGGTCGCTGGCGGTTTTCACGGACTCAACCACAGCGCAGTTATCGCCCACGGCGAGCACACGACCGGTTTCGGGCAGCTCAACGAAGACCACATCGGTCAGTTCCGCTTGCGCGTGGTCTGTGATACCAATGGTGGCGGTGTCGCCCTCGATGCGGACCCATTCATGGCTCTTGGCGTACCTTAGGCTATCGGGAATATTACTCATTGTTTTTTGTATAAAGGTTTCTTGCAAACGGTCGCCGGATAACGTTTGCCACGAATGGAAATATCAATGGCCGTGCCTTCCCGCGCGCGATCAATGTGCACCTGCGCCATCCCGATTCCACAGCTGAGCGAGGGGCTTTGTGTGCCACTGGTAACCGTGCCAATGACCGGATCCGTATCCTGCGGCTTGAGGCCTGCACTGGCGATGGACTTCAGATCTTTTCTGGCTTCGAGATTGTTGTACACTTCATAGCCTTGGCGTGGCGGCGGGCTCTTGTCCCTCATTTTAAAGGCCACGAGTTTCTTTTTCGGGCGCTCGTCTTTTTGTTTCATTAACGCGCTGCGGCCGACAAACTTACCTTTATCCACTTTTACAAAATAACCGAGCCCCGCTTCGATGGGCGAAATCTCTTCACTCAGTTCATGGCCATAAAGCGGATACCCCATCTCGAGCCGCAAAGTATCGCGCGCACCGAGGCCAGCGGGCACAATGCCGTGGGGGCGGCCAATTTCCAGCACGGCATCCCACAGCGCTACAATTTGCTCGTTTGGGGCAATGATCTCAAACCCCTCTTCGCCGGTGTATCCCGTACGCGCCACGTATACTTCGCCAGTGCCAAAATTCCACGCGTCCACCTGGTTTTTTACAAGATCACCGGGCCGCTTTACACTAATCAGGCCGTCGCCATGGAACAGCTCGCCGATAAACAACGGCGTCGCCGATCCCTGCACGGCAATAGCGCCGGTTTGCTCCGATTGATTTTCGACCTTCACCGACCGATCCTCGCCGTGATTACTCGCCTGATATTCCAGCCAATGAAGGTCGGCACTGATGCGCGTGGCGTTCACCATCAGTAAAAAAGCCTCATTCGCGATGCGGTAAACATAAAGATCGTCGATCACTCCGCCCGCCTCATTGCACATCAGCGTGTACTGACTTTCGCCCACGGCGAGCAGCCCAATGTCATTCGTCAGGGTTTGGTTGAGAAACCCAGAAGCGTGCGCGCCGCCCACCCAGATTTCACCCATGTGGGAAATATCAAATACCCCCGCCGCCGTGCGCACGGCTTGATGTTCAGCGACGATGCCGGTGTATTGCACGGGCATTTCCCAGCCGCCGAAATCGATGCAACGCGCGCCAAGCGCAAGGTGTTGCTGATAGAGTGGCGTACGCTTCGGCATGGCAATTAAATCAGATAGGTCAGCCCCACTTCTCAATCATCATTTGATCTTTACCCACGCCAAGGCCATCGCGCACGAGGCTGGTGGCGAAATCCACGAGCGCGTTTGGCCCGCAAGCATAGAAGATTGTGTTCTCCAAATCGCCGACCTGCTCTTTCACCCATGCGGGATCAATGCGACCTCGCCGACCTTCCCACGGATCGTTTTCCGCCAAGCGAGTGCAGGTGACGAGAAATTCAAAATTTGGATTCTCCTTTTCAAGCTCGCGGAATTCTTCATCAAAAATCACATCCTGTGTCGTGCGCACCGAATAGAGCACCGTGATTTTTGTGGCTAACTTTAGCTGAGTCGCTTCGCGCACAAAACCACGAAACGGCGTAACACCGGAACCCCCGGCGATGCAGATGAGATGTTTATCCGGCGGGTCCAATACCGGCAGAAATTTGCCCGTCGGTTCGATAACCCACAGTGAGTCTCCCTCCTCCGCCCAATCCACGAGGCTGGTGCCCATCTTGCCATCGCGTTTGACGGTGATCTCAAAATGGCCACGATCCAGCGCGCTGCTCGAGAGCGAGTAGGCGCGCTTGTACTTTTGCTTGTGCGGCCAATAGACAGTGATGAACTGGCCCGTGAGGAAATCCATCGCATAATCCTCGGGCCATTTCAGGCGCAGCGTTTTCGTGTCGGGCAACTCCATTGTTGCCCGTTCAATCTCCATTTCTACTCTTAGCTTAGCCATTTAAAAAAAGTGTTAGACAAATAAACACACCACACCGGCGGTTAATCAAAAAGGATTCACCGGCCCGTGAAGCGCGGGCAGAGTGTCGGCAAACGTTCCGCGTGCTTCAAGCCTGATTTTGCAGTGGCTCCGGATTTTGCAGGGTCGCCGCTTCCACCACATTCGCCGGCGG
Organism: Verrucomicrobiota bacterium; assembly: GCA_028872685.1. Classification (GTDB taxonomy): domain Bacteria; phylum Verrucomicrobiota; class Verrucomicrobiia; order Limisphaerales; family UBA1100; genus JACNJL01. The sequence continues at coordinate 4,582 of JAPKEI010000185.1, forward strand.
CGCCTCGGCGTCCTTGATCCTCTGCATCACCTCCACCGCGAGCACATCGTAAGCCGCCGTGCCTAACCCGTCCGGATCATAATGCAACGCCGGCATCCCGTGACTCGGTGCTTCCGCCAAACGCGTGGCCCGTGGGATGGTGGTTTCGAAAATCAACTCCGAAAAATGCTCGCGCACTTCTTCCAGTACCTGTTGTGAAAGCCGCGTGCGCCCATCGTACATTGTCATCACGATGCCCAAAATATGCAGGTCCGGATTATCGCCCGTGTCGCGCAGTTGATTGATCACACGAGTAACCATCGAAATCCCCTCCAGCGCGTAGTACTCGCACTGCAGCGGCACCAAAATACTGTCCGCCGCCGCAAAGGCATTAAGTGTCAGCGAGCCAAGCGAAGGCGGGCAATCGATCAAAATCACGTCATACACATTCGCCATCTTTACCGAGTCCAGCGCGCCCTGCAGCTGGTGCAAATGATCGTCCATCCGCGGCAGATCAATCTCCGCCCCGCACAAATCCACCTCACTGGGAATCACCGAAAGATTATCATACTGTGTGCGCACGATCTGATCCGTCAGCAACGCATCGCCGACGAGCACTGGATACGCGCTGCCACCCTCGCGCTTCTCCACGCCCACACCGCTCGTGGCATTCGCCTGCGGATCGAGATCCAAGAGAAGCACACGCTGCCCTTGATTTGCCAAACAAGCCGAAAGGTTGATTGATGTTGTGGTTTTCCCAACCCCTCCCTTTTGGTTGGCCACGGCAATTACTTGAGTCGCCATGCCCGAAGGATAAATCATGGGTAAAATCGTCCGAGCAAAACTTATCCGCACGCAGACGGTAGCTTAAAATCTTATCCACAAAAGCCTAACAACATCTCCCTTGGCACGAGCTATGCTATGTACGTCGGCATGAGTGAAAACAACGATATTACAGGGAAAAACAACGAAGATATCGAAAGCCCGCGTGAACTCCACGCAGGTGACACAAATTCCGCGCAAACCACTGCCGCACCCGACAGCAAAAAGCTCGAAACAATGCTCGCCGGCGCTGCATCCCTAACACTCATCGCCTTCCTCGGCGCACTCTGGAAAATCCTCGCCTAGCACGCGCCTTTACCTACCCGCAATTAAAGCTGCGCAGGAGTTCCGCA
>JAPKEI010000186.1 GCA_028872685.1 Verrucomicrobiota bacterium
TTGTTGCTGGCGCTGAGCGCGCTGGTGTGCTCTCCACTTGCGCAGTTTCTCTTTTTGCTCCTCGGTGAAAATCTCCATGCGGCGGTTGTGGGCCTGCTTTTTCACATTCTTGATTTGCTTTTTCTTTTCCTCCTTAGAGAGCTCCTCGTTGGCGATGATGCCTTTGATTTTCTTCAACGCGTACCGGTGCACTGCGCGGAGCTTTTCGGCCTGCTCCTCGGTGAGTTCAAGTATCTGCCGGAGTTCACGTCGGTGCTCGTTTTCCTCGTTGCCATTCTGGTTTGGTCGGGCGTTGGAGCTGCGAAGTTTAACCAGCTTGGCGTATTGTTCCTCACTGAGTAACTCGCGAACTGCGGCATCCATTTTTTTGAATGCTGCTTTGAGTTTAGCTTTTTTCTCTTCTTTAGAGAGTTCCTTGTTGGAGTGGATTGCCTTTGCGGTTTTTTGCCATTTTTCATGGATCGCCCTGAGTTGGGAGGCTTGTTCGTCAGTGAGGTTCAGCGTTTCCTTAATGTTCACGCGTTCGCGTTGTTGTTGCCCCCCGTTTTCAGTGCGGGTCATGCCGCTCTGGGGTTTGCGTCCACTTTGCCCGCCACCTTGCTCGGAGTTTTGCGATTGGCCGGAATTTTCCTGCTGGCCGTTGTTGCTATTGCTGAGCGGTTGGCGGACGGATTGACGGTTAACGCTGTTGCCTTGACCGCCTTGACCACTTTGGCCGCGCACAGAGTTGGGTGCGCCTTGACCTCGTTGGTTGCTTTGAGCTTGGGTGAGCGTCGTGGCGTTGAGCGCGCCGGCGATTAGGATGATTGCGATTTTGTTTTTCATGGTTTGGTTCCTGTTCCGTTCGTTAACAAGGCAGACGCACGCATTTTTGGCACGGTTACACTTCTTTCGTAATGAGGTTGTCATTCGAGGAGGCCAGGGTTAATATCGGGCATGCGGTACACCCTCGCGCCTGTTTTTACGTTATCATTGGCCCTAATCTTCTTTGGGGGTTGTGGTAAAAAATCTTCCTCGGGCTCAGGCGATCCAAGTCGCGTAGCGTCGGCAGAAATGCTTATTTTCGATGAGGAAACCGGCGTGGTAATCAAGGCTGGGGAGATCGAGCCTTTCACCGGTAAGGCGGTTTGGTTCCATCCCAATGGTGAACGTGAACAGGAGACTGCTTACGTAGACGGTCGTGAGCATGGCCAAGAGGTGTGGTGGCATCCGGACGGCGCGCGCGCGGGCCAGAGTGAATACCAATCCGGCGTGCTAAATGGAGCCACCATTCAATGGCACCCCGGTGGCGTGAAGATGGAATTTCAGGTTTTGTATCAAAACGGAATGCAGGATGGCAAAGAGGTGTGGTGGCACGAGAATGGCCGTGAGAAGAGTGTCACCCATTTTGAAAACGGTCTGCGACAGGGCCGCGCCACCGGTTGGTATCCTGATGGTATCAAAGCATGGGAAGCGATTTGGGAGGATGATGAGCCACAGGGTCGCTACGCGGAATGGTACGAGACAGGGCAAAACAAGAGTCAGAAACAGTATGTGATGGGTGCACAAAACGGCGTCGAGACTTGGTGGTATGAGAATGGTGAGAAATCTTGGGAAGCCAACTGGAAGGAAGGTCGGCAAGCCGGGATAAAAACCGAGTGGTATGAAAGCGGCAAAAAGATGAGCCAAACAGTTTATGAAAACGGCCAGCGCGAAGGCATCGGTACCGGGTGGTACGAAAATGGAAAGAAAGCACACGAGACCACTTATCTAGATGACGAGGAAGTGGCCGTGCAGGAATGGAATGAGGATGGCAGTGCTATAGCCGCCGCACCAGAGCCACAAGGTCGCGTCCGTGTTTGGACCGTGGGCGAGATCGAAAAATTCTATTCCGATAAAGCTGAGGGATTAGTGTACACCGCATTTGGTGAGCCCGACCGCGCCGAGGGAGGCGCATGGGTATACGAGAATATTCAAGTGGGCACAGCGGTCGCCGCAATCGCTCACGAAGTTGAGTTTACTTTTCAATCGGGCAAAGTGAAAACGGTGAAGGTAGCCGTTGCGCCCAAAAAGAAAACCCGATGACACGCCGTACCTTTATCAGGCCTAAACCTTTGAGTCGTTCGGCTGGATTAAAAATCATGAACATGAAATGTTTCATGCTTATGATAGCGGCAACCCTACTTCTGGCGTTGGGTTGCTCCAAGGATAAGCCTTTGCCCGCTCCGGCCCCGCCCAAACCCTCCCCAGGTGACTCTAGTGGCCCAGGTGGAATGAGTGGCGAGGGCGGTGAAGGTGCAGTGGGCGGCATGGGGGCAATCCCCCAGCCCGGGAGTGGCGGCACCCTGCCTGCAGGGGAACCTGCCGGAGGTACGCAACGCGTGAGCGAAGACCCCCAAGCCCCCCCTGTGTTCGCGGAGATGAACGGGGTTTTCTATGAGGTTTATGAAATAGCAAAAAAACCTTTCACCGGAAAAGTTGTGGAATACCACGCCACCAATGTTGAAAAATCAGAGAAGGTTTATAAAGACGGCCGGCTCGAACAACTCACCGAGTGGCATGAGAATGCCCAAAAAAGCCGTGAGGTGATATACGCCGCCGACGGCACCATTAAAACCGCCCACTTCGACGAAAAAGGCGAGGAGATCAATGCAAAGGCCAGGGCGATGCAATGGACCCTTGGCGTGACGGGCAGTAAAATGTCCATCGAACAATACCGCGGTCTTACGGGAGGCGTGGTGCGCCTCGGCTTCGGTCCGCCTGACGAAGAAAGTGGCGGCGTGTTGGTTTATCGGAACATGAAGGTGCGTTCCGGCGATCAGCAAATGACCACTGTGCGTTTCACTGTTTCTGGGGGTAGAGTGGTTTCAGTGGGAGTGGAACCTTAACTGGCAGGGTTTCTCAAAGGGGTTGCGCTTTTAGGCGGGGGGCGTACACTGGTGAAAACCCTAACCCAAAGGATTCCCATGGTCGCCACTGCCCCACTCGATATTCCCGCAATCCAACCCTCATCCCGCGTGCAGGAGTACCTGCAATCCCCGCGACAAGCGCTCATCAACGGCCAATGGCAAGCTGCCGCTTCCGGCAAAACATTCGCCGTTTACAATCCCGCCAGCGGGGCGGAGATCGCCCAAGTCGCCGAGGGCGATGCGGAAGATATTAATCTGGCTGTCGCCGCCGCGCGTAAAGTTTTTGATGACCCCAACCACGCGTGGAACACGATGACCCCCAGTGCACGCGGGCGGCTCATTTGGAAAATCGGCGATCTCATTTTGGAACACGCCGACGAATTGGCCGAGCTGGAAAGCATCGACAACGGCAAACCTAAAGCCGTCGCCGCTGCTGCTGACGTGCCGCTTTCCGCCGATCTTTTTCATTACATGGCCGGCTGGTGCACCAAGCTTGAGGGCAACACCATCCCCATCTCCGTGCCTTACGCGCCAGGCGCAAAGTTCCACGCTTACACCACGCGCGAACCGGTCGGCGTGATTGGCCAAATCATCCCGTGGAATTTTCCGCTGCTGATGGCCGCGTGGAAACTTGGCCCCGCTTTGGCTACGGGAAACTGCGTCATCCTCAAGCCCGCCGAGCAAACACCGCTCACCGCGCTGCGCTTGGGTGAAATTTTACAGGAAGCGGGCGTGCCCGATGGCGTGGTGAACATTGTTCCCGGCATGGGCGAAACCGCCGGAGCCGCGCTGGCCGCGCATGATGAGGTGGACAAGGTCGCCTTCACCGGTTCCACCGAGGTCGGCAAAATGATTGTCAACGCCGCCTCTGGAAATCTTAAAAAAGTCACCCTCGAGCTGGGCGGCAAATCGCCCAACATTATTTTCAAAGACACCGCTGACCTTGAAGCCACCATCGCCGGTGCCGCCAGCGCGATCTTTTTCAATCACGGTCAATGTTGCTGTGCCGGCTCGCGGCTTTATGTTGAGAAAGATATTTTTGATGACGTGGTGAAAGGCGTTTCCGATGCCGCCGCTGCAATCAAGCTAGGCCCCGGCCTCGCTGACGATACCGAGATGGGCCCGCTTGTTTCCGAAGAGCAGCTCACCCGCGTGACAGGTTTCATGAATGCCGGGCAGGAGGCTGGTGCCAACTGCGTCACTGGAGGCACACGCCGCGGTGAACAGGGGTATTTTGTGTCGCCCACTGTTATTACTGACACCCGCGATGATATGAGCATTGTGCGCGAGGAAATCTTTGGCCCCGTCGTGGTGGCCGATCCCTTCGACGACATCGAGGAAATCATCGATCGCAGCAACGACAGCGCCTACGGCCTCGCCGCCGGCATTTGGACGCGTGACCTTTCCAAGGCCCACCGCACTGCTGCGCGTCTGCGCGCCGGCACGGTGTGGGTGAATACCTACAACATCTTCGATGCCGCGCTTCCCTTTGGTGGCTACAAGCAATCCGGTTGGGGCCGCGAAATGGGCCACGAAGTGCTTGAGCTATACACCGAAACCAAAGCCGTTTGCATGGGATTATAAATAGCGAATATTCGCCAAAAAACTTAACTGAAAAGAACCCGCTATGAATGCAAAAACTATTTTGGAAGATAAAAGCACCGGCGTACGTTCTGTGGGGCCGGACGCCACCGTGTTCGAGGCGTTGCAATTGATGGACGAACACAAGGTAGGCGCGTTGATGGTGGTGGAAAACGATCTGTTCATCGGGGTCATTTCCGAACGCCATTGCGCCCGCCGTGCGATGCTCAAGGAACTTTCTCCCAAGGAGACCCGCGTTTCCGAAATCATGGCCAGCGATCCGGTGCAAGTGGGGCCGGAGGCGAGCCTCGATGAATGCATGGCCGTCATGGGCCAACATCGCGTGCGCCACATTCCTGTCACCGAAGCGGGCAAAGTGCTTGGGGTCATTTCCTCTAATGATCTGCTGAACCTCGCCCTCACCGAAAAGGATCACATCATCAAGCAGCTCGAGCAATACATCGCGCCGGGGCCGTAGAGGGTTTTCGTTGTAGTATGTCACGCACCACCACCAAGATCATTATTGCCCAAGAGGATGGCACGGTGGTGGGGCAATATTTTCTGGGACAGGGAGAGCACCTGATTGGAAGGGAGGCTCATTGCACCATTCAGCTTGAAGCCACCCACGTCTCGCGCGAACACGCCAAGCTTATCATCAGTGCCGACGCCATTGAGATTGAGGATTTGGGTAGCACTTCAGGCACCTCGCTTGACGGCATTTCAGTAAAAGGCCGCATCCCCATTCAGCCCGGCCAGAAGCTGTGGATCAGCGATCTCTATATTGATATTGAGAGACAAGGCTTCGGCGGGCTGGTTGAAGGTTCCCGCTTGGGAGATAGCCGTTTCACCTTGAAACGCGAACTGGGCAAGGGCGGCATGGGCGCGGTGTGGTTGGCCTTGTATGAGGAAACACAGGAGAATTTTGCTTTAAAGCTCGTTTCCGGTGAAATCAGTCTCGATCCCAAATGCCTGAAGGAACTGCAGCGTGAGGTTAACAAGTCTCATAATCTGGTGCATCCGAACATTGTAAGGATGGGCTACTTCTGGAAGGAAGAGGGAGAGCCCGCCTTCATCAGCCTCGAATACGTGGATGGAACCGACCTGCATCAGCTCCGTTCCGACTCACCCAATGGCCTGTTGGCATGGAAAGATATACAGACCTACATGTTGCAGCTGTGCGACGCGCTGGAATATGCGCACACCCAAAAGGTCGCCCACCGCGATATCAAGCCCTCCAATTTCATGATCGATACCGAGGG
>JAPKEI010000006.1 GCA_028872685.1 Verrucomicrobiota bacterium
TCCACGACATGGGCGGCAACGTGTGGGAATGGTGCGAGGACAAGTACAGCCCAACATTCACGGACCGTGTGTTGCGCGGTGCGTCTTGGGGCATCGGCGGTCCCGGCGGCCTGTTGTCGTCCGGCCGCAACTACGACTCTCCCGGTCTTCGCATCATCATCTTCGGCTTTCGGTGTGTGTTGGTGGATGGTTCCGGTGGGTGAGGTTGGCTTCGTTACCTTACGGCCTCCCCCCAACAGCATTTACACCAGAGCCGGTGAGTGCATCAACGGAAATTCACAAGGATTATTTGCGGAAAATCTGCGGCCAAAAGTGTGACAGAATTGTGACAGAATATTTGCCTATTCAGAATAACCCACAAAAATGGTACGCGCGGAGGGACTTGAACCCCCAACCTTCAGTTCCGGAAACTACTGCTCTATCCAATTGAGCTACGCACGCGAAAGGTTTGACGCTACCGCACGCGCGGGCATCCCGCAAGCTCTCTAATAGCCGGCCTCTTCAGTGCCTTCCACTTCCTCATCCTCGTATTGCGGGGTGAAGACGGCGATGCCTCGGAAGTAAGCGCTGGAGCCCGCGCCTTCCTGACAGATGGAGACGCTGACCGGCTCCATTTCATTTTGGCCCGCGTATCGGTTGATGGCGGCAGACACGGACTCGACTGAGTCCCCTGTAAATCCAGCAGCTTCATTTCGCTTATTTGGCATTCGCGAATGCCACCGGAAAGCCAGCGCAAACTCAACTGAAAATTATGAACACGATTTTTGGGTGAACCACCAGGGCACAAGGACGCCAGTTTCCAGGTTCTCCCTGGCGGTTCAATTTAGCTTGCAAAACCAAAATCGCCCGCCAAAGTTTGCTTATGAAAACAACTTCGCTTTCAAGACGTCAATTTCTCACTACCACCGCGCTGGCGTTTCCGTATGTAGCCACGCGGTCGTGGGCTAAATCACCAAACTCTGCCGTGCGACACGTCAGTTTCGGTGCCAATGGCATGGCCTTTTCCGATCTGAATGCAATTTCGGGCGTTTCTAATGTGGAAATGATCGCTTGTGCGGAAATCGATCCAGCGAGGCAGGATCGGTTTGCCAGAAAGTTTCCGAAAGCGAAACGCTACACCGACTGGCGGGAATTACTTGATAAAGAAGCGAAAAATTTTGACACCGCCAATGTGTCAACACCCGATCACATGCACGCACCCATTGCCATGAGTGCCATGCAACTTGGCAAGCATGTATACGTGCAAAAACCACTTTCCCATGACGTATTCGAAAGCCGTAAGCTACGCGAATATGCGGCGGCCAACAAGCTGGTGACTCAGATGGGAATTCAGGTCCACTCCAGCCAAGTTTACCGCGAGGCTGTGGAGCTCGTTCATCAAGGCGCAATTGGTAAAGTCACAGAAGTACACACTTGGAGCAGCAAAAAATGGGGCGACACCAGTCCACGCCCCAACCGGAAGGATAAAATACCTGCTGGAATGGATTGGAATGCATGGTGCGGAGTAGCTGCCAAGAATGACTTTATCAAAGGTTACTACCATCCTGGTAATTGGCGCAGGCGCCTTGATTACGGCACCGGAACCTTTGGTGATATGGGCTGTCACATCTATGACCCTATGTATGGCGCCGTCGGCCTAACAGCCCCCATCAGTGTCCGCAGCGAAGGCCCGGCTCCGGTAGCCAATTCACACAGCTGGAATATTAACGCTAAGATTCACTATGTGTTCCCAGGCACCAAATATACTGAAGGTAAAACTATTAACGTTACCTGGTACGACGGTGATCAACGCCCGGATGCCAATGTACAAAAGAGGATCGGCCGTGGGCTACCCGGGCAAGGATCCGTACTCTTCGGCACAAAGGGGCACATGATTATCCCCCATGTCGGCAAAGCCATTCTTTTACCCGAAGACAAATATAAGGATTACAAACGGCCTGAAATAGGTGCAGTCAATCACTGGGAATCTTTCATCAACGCATCACGCGGAGAAGGCAAGACCTCGGCGAATTTCGACTACTCTGGCCCGATGACTGAAGCCATCCTGCTTGGAGGCATAGCAACGCGCTACCCGAAGAAAGAACTACATTGGGACGCTGATAAACTAACTTTCAGCAATAACAGCAGCGCCACAGCTCTTGTCAAACGAGAATACCGCAAGGGATGGGAAGTGAAGGGGCTTTAACCCCGCCAATTCTCCAATACTTTAAACGCACGCCCCAAGTGCTCCGGATGCACGAGGGTTTGAAATTGGCGTGTGCGTTCGGGTGTCCACTCGGGAAAACAATCCGGATTTTTTAGCGTTTGCTCGAAGATGCGGACAAGCCATTGGGCTTGAGTTGAAACAACCCTCTCATGAACACCAGCGGCCTTGGCGGCGAAACCCAATTCTGCAAGGTTCACCGAGGCGGTGAGGTCTTGTTCGCCCACATTGGCCAGCAGATCGTCGGTTTGGTGGTGACCGTGATAGGCACGCAGAGTTCCGTGGGGACGCGGGGGCGCAAAAAACTCCTCCTCCTCTAAAAAATAATCAATCGCCACCGCGCGGCCTTTGCGCAGTGAACCGCACACCTCATTCCAAAATGGCGCGAGCGTGGGAACGTGAACCATGCCGGTGCCATCGGGCAATTCACCTCCAACGTTCCAACTGTCTTTCACAGCATCCATCCGGCACCATTCGAATTGACCACCACTTTCCCCTACCCCGCATTCAAACCAATCTTTTGTTTTGGAATCCCACTCAAGTTTTTGCGCCGGAAATGCATCGAGCAATTCGTTGCAAAAAAACACGCCATGAATGGCTGGGGGCATTTCTGTCGTCCACTGGATTTTCCCTGCGTGCGAGGCGAGCATTTCATTTTGCCACCCCTGGCGAACACGCGAGGGCTCCAGTAAAACGAACGTGATGCGTTCGTAAATTTCCGGACGCCTATCGCGAAAGGCTTCGAGAATGTCATTAGCCAACCGCCCGTCATGCGCGCCGGCTTCGACCAATTCCACTGGGCCTTCCAACTCCGCAAGCCACTCGGCGAATTGAAACGCCAGCAATTCGCCGAACACTGAACCCACGCTGACGCTGGTGAAAAAATCGCCGCGTTGACCGACCTCGCGTTGTTTTTCGTAGTAACCCAAGCCCGGCTCATAGAGCGCCAACTCCATAAAACGACTGAACGGAATACCGCCTTTTTCGGCGATTTCGTTGTGAATCCGTTGCTCCAGTTCGTTCATTGCTTGCGATGCGCGCCGGCTTGTTTTACAAACGCCGCCACATCCTGACCCTATGTCCCCTGCAGCATCAACCCGTAAACGTCTCGACCAAGCCTTGTTTGACAATGGCCAAACCGAAAGCCGCGAAAAAGCCAAGCGCCTTATTATGGCCGGCAAGGTTCGCATCAACGATCAAGTGGCGCGAAAGCCCAGCGATTCCGTGCTGCCGGCGGATACTCTGGAAATTGAGGAGCCGGAAAAATATGTGAGCCGCGGCGGCTTCAAGCTGGAGAAGGCGCTGGAGGAATTTCCCATTGAGGTTAAGGACGCCATCGCGGTGGATCTCGGGGCCTCTACGGGCGGCTTCACCGATTGCCTTTTGCAAGCGGGCGCAAAGCGCGTGTACGCGGTGGACGTGGGCAAGGGGCAACTCGCATGGCATCTGCGGCGCGATCATCGGGTGATCGTGATGGAGAAAACCAACGCGCGCCATCTCGAGCGCAACGCGTTGCCAAAAAATTTCGAACGCGCAGATGTGGTCACCATTGATTGCTCGTTTATTTCGCTGCGCAAAATCATCCCTGCCGCCGTTGCTTTATTACGTGGAGGTGGTACACTGATTGCGCTGATTAAGCCCCAGTTTGAAGCCGCCAAAATCGAGGTGGACAAAGGTGCGGGCGTCATCAAAGACCCCGCCATCCACGCGCGCGTGGTGAACGAGATGCGGGCGTTTGTGGAAGAGCACGGCGGATTGGTGTGGCGCGGCGATGTGGAATCGCCCCTCACCGGCCCCAAAGGCAACAAAGAATTTCTAGCTTGGATTGAAAAAAAATAAACCCATCAAGACCGTTGGCCTCATCGCCAACCCGCAGCACGCCACCGAAACGGGATTGGTGCGCAAAGCCGCCGACCTCATCACCGACAGCGGTCGCAAGCTGATGGTGGATCAAACCACCGTGAACGCTACCGGCGTGGATGGCATCACCCTGCCCAACGCGGCCGAACTTGCGCGATTATGCGACTTAATGTTGGTTATCGGTGGCGACGGAACCGTCCTGCAAGTCGCACGCAAAACCGCCGGCAGCAACACCCCCATCCTCGGCATCAACTCCGGGCGACTTGGATTTTTCACATCCGCCTCCGAGGAATCGCTAGAGGAAGGCCTCAAAAATTTATGGCGTGGCAAATACATCGTTGATCCGTTGCCGCTCATTGAAGCCACTGGAAAACACGCCGGGAAAAAATACAAGGTGCTGGCATTGAACGACATTCTCATCAGCCGCGGTGCCAACCCACGCCTCGTGGAATTGGAAGTGGCAATGGACGGTGAGGCTCTCACGCAATACCGCTGCGACGGCCTTATCGTCGCCACGCCCGCCGGCTCCACGGCGTACTCACTGGCCGCCGGCGGTGCGGTGGTCACCCCGCGTGCAGAGGTGCTCACGCTCAATCCCATTTGCCCGCAGGCGCTTTCGAACCGGCCCCTCATCGTGAGCTTCACGTCCACGATTGAAGTCACCATTTTGAAACACCGCGCCGAGACTTATCTTTCCGCCGACGGCCAAATGCAAACGGAACTGTCCACGGGCGACTGCATCCGAATCCGGCGCAGTCGGCAAAAGGCGCGGCTGGTGCGACTCGAAGGCCATTCGTTTTTTGAGACGCTGCGCCATAAACTTAACTGGACCGGCTCCCACGCCTGATGGTGCGCCTCAAAGACATCGCGGCCACCGCGGGTGTGTCGGTGATGACCGTCTCCAAGGCACTACGCGACGAGCCGGATATTTCCGCGAAAACCAAGGCACGTATCAAATTGCTCGCCACTGAAGTCGGCTACGTCCCCAATCATTCCGCGCGCGGATTGCGCACGCGCAAGACGCATCAGTTCGGCCTTGTCATTTCCTCGCTCACCAATCCCGTTTACACACGCACCTTTATGGCCATCGAGGAACAAGCTCACGAGCTGGGCTACGAAATCATCCTCACCCAAACGCTGAACAATCCCGAACGCGAAGCCGCGTGCATCCGACGGCTCCTCGCGCGGCAAGTCGATGGACTTTTCATTCGGCCCGTTTATCGGCCCGACCCCAACGCGGCAATTTATGATGAGCTGAAAAAACACAAAACCCCCACCGTCATTCTCGGGCATCGCGCATTATTTTGCAGTGACTTTCCAAATGTGGAAACTGATGACCTCGCCGCCACCGAAGCCGCCACCCAACATTTACTCGAACTGGGCCATCGCCGCATCGCGTGCTTTGCCGGCCCCACGTTTGCGCCGTGGGCACAGGAACGCTTTGAGGGCTATCGGCGGGCTCTTATCGAGCAGCAAATTGAAGTGGACGAAAAACTCATCTTCCATTCCGGTTCCACCATCGAGGAAGGCAAATCCGCCGCGCTGCAATTGATTAATGAAAGCCCTGGTGCCACCGCCATTCTCGCCGCCAATGACCTCGTCGCCATCGGTGCCGCCACTACATTGCTTGATCAAGGCGTGAAAATTCCTGAAGAGATTTCCGTAATCGGCTTTGGCAACACCCTCACCGCCGAACATTTCCGAGTGCCCCTCACCACGGTCAGTCAACCCAAATACCGTCGCGGCATTTCCGCAATGGAATCAATGAGCGCACTCCTCGCCGGCGAATCCGTAGGCACCAAAAGATTGGCAGCAGATTTAGTCATCCGCAGAAGCACAACCGCGCCCCAGAAGCCCTAACCTCCGGCCCGGGCCAACATTACCGCGCCGCAAAACGCTCGACATATTTGCCGAGCATATCAGCCTCGAGATTCACTGCGTCGCCAACAGCACGTTCGGATAATGCCGTGGACTCAAACGTGTGCGGGATAATCCAAATTGTGAAACTCCCTTTCTCCACCGCGGCCACGGTGAGGCTAATGCCATCCACGGCGATGGAGCCTTTGTGGATCACATAACGCATCACATCTTCGGGCGCGGCGATTTGGAGTTGATGGTCGTCGCCGGTTTTTTCCCATGTGATAATTTTACCTACTCCATCGATGTGCCCGGTGACAAAATGACCACCCAAACGTCCACCCGCCTCGAGGCTACGCTCCAGATTCACCAGTGATCCCGCGCGGCAATGTTGGAGGTTGGTGAGGTTCCACGTTTCGTTAAGCAAATCAAATTGCGCGGTTTTTGCGCGGCCTTTGGCGGTGAGTTCGGCCACCGTGAGGCAGCAACCGTTGACCGCGAGGCTGTCGCCCACCTTGAGCCCGCCTCCGGTTTTGCGGAGCTTCAGCGTGAGCCGAATAGATTTGTCACCCGGGTGGATGGATTCCACCGTGCCGGTTTCTTCGATAATGCCCGTAAACATCGCGCCGCACTCAATCGCCCACCACTCGTGCCGTCAACAACAAATCCGGCCCGAGCCGCCGCCATTGGGCATTTTCAAGTTTGGGAGCTTCTTTCAAATTCACCGCACCTTTGCCTCCCACCGCCGGTCGGGCGCGCTTGCCGCCCAACACTTTGGGTGCATAAAAAAACGCCACGCGCTGCGCAAGTTTGTTTTCAAAAAAAGACGCGTTCACTTCACCGCCGCCTTCGACGAGCAAATGTGTGACTTCCTCGCGCCCAAGTCGCTTGAGCAACCAACGCAAATCCACGCGCCCTTTGCGCGCGGGTGCTTCGAGGACATTCACTCGTTTGCGCAACGCCGCCACTCGCCGCACCGGTGCGCCTTTTGCAACCACCACCGTGGTGAGCGCGACGCATTCATCCGACACCACACAAGCAGTCACCGGCGTGCGAGCTTTGGAATCTAAGATGATTCGGCGCAGAGAATTTTTTGCACCATGCACGGTAAGGCCGGGGTCATCGGCGAGCACCGTCTCAATGCCGACGAGAATTGCGTCCGCCCCTTTCCGTAAATGCATCCCCTCGCGACGCGCAGCTTCGCTGGTGATCCATTTGGACTCGCCATGTTCCGTGGCAATTTTCCCATCCAACGTCATCGCCGCCTTCACGGTGACCAGCGGTGCACCTTTCACAATCCAATGATTAAACGCCGCGTTCAGTTCGACGGTTTCCTCGGCTAAAATGTTTTTCACCACTTCAATCCCTGCCCGTCGCAATTTCTGGAACGCACGGCCCGCGTGAGCTGGGTTGGGATCTTTAGCGGCCACCACCACGCGTGCGATGCCGGCTGCGATGATGGCTTCGGTGCAAGGCGGCGTTTTGCCGGTGGTGCTGCAGGGTTCCAATGTAACATACAGCGTTGAACCTTTCACGTTGTAATCGTGTCGCCGCGCCTGGTTAAGTGCGACAATCTCAGCGTGTGGCCCTCCCGCGCGGCGATGCCAGCCTTGGCCGATCACCACACCACCCTTCACCAATAAGGCGCCGACACTTGGATTGGGCGAGGTGCGGCCATAACCTTTGCGCGCCAAAACGATGGCCGCGCGCATTCGCATTGCATCGGAATTTTTTGAGGGCGCGCTCACGACACCAACTTACTCCGCAAAGAGCGCTTTCGCAAACTGCGCAGCGTCAAAGGGTTGCAAGTCATCGGGTTGCTCGCCGAGGCCAATGAATTTGATGGGTAAATCCATTTCCTGATGGATCGCCACTACCATCCCACCTTTGCTGGTGCCATCGAGTTTGGTGATGACGAGGCCGGTCAGGGAAACGGTTTTATTAAACTCACGCGCTTGCGTGAGTGCGTTCATTCCGGTGGAGGCATCGAGCACGAGCAACACTTCGTGCGGCGCGCCCTCGGCTTGGCGGCCAATCACGCGGTGCAGTTTTTCCAACTCCTGCATCAAATTACTTTTGGTGTGCAGTCGACCGGCGGTGTCGATGAAAAGGTAATCCGCCTTGCGCGCCTGAGCAGCACTGAGGGCATCGTGCCCTACGGCGGCGGGATCCGCACCGTAGTTACCGGAGATGACCGGCACTTCGAGTCGACCGCCCCATTCCTTGAGTTGCTCCACGGCGGCGGCGCGAAATGTGTCGCACGCGGCCAGCATCGCGATATCGCCGGAAGCTTGCACCCGATGCGCAAGCTTGGCGGCGGTTGTCGTTTTGCCGGTACCATTCACGCCCACCAACGACACCACGGTGAGCCCTTCGGGTTGGCGATGTAGATCGGAGGTTCCCCCATTGAAAGTTCTGACTACTTCGCGGCGCGCAACGGCCAATACGTCGAGGCCATCTTTGCCCTGCGATTCATAGCTGTCTTTGACGGCAACAAGAATACGCTGGGTCATTGGCAGGCCGAGGTCGGCGCTGATGAGGGTGTACTCAATTTCCTCGAGAGTGTCGTCATCGAGCTTAGGCGAGCGGGAAACGATGCGGTGAATCTCTTGGGACAGCTTGGCTTGTGTGCGCTGGAGGCCCGCCTTGAATTTATCAAACAATCCCATTTACACAGCCACGGCTGATTTCATTTTTTCGATGAAACTCACCGGCACTTTCACCGCGCCAATGAGCGGTTTACCTTTGTTTTCTCCGTGGCAATCAGAGCCGCCGGTGACCAGCAAATCATACTGTTCGGCGAGCATTAAGTAATGCTCCGTCATCGGCGTGCTGTGGCGCGTGTAAAGGCATTCGAGTCCGTCCATTCCTAATTCAACCAAGGGCGGGATGACTTCGTCGTGATGGTACAACCCCGGATGCGCGAGCACCGCAAGCCCATCGGCATCGTGAATGAGGTTAATGGCTTCAGCCGCGCTCAGCTTAGCCTTGGGCACCCACGCGGGCTTGCCCTTTTTGAGCCATTTTTGAAAGGATTCATCGAGGTTACGGCAATGACCCAATTCGACCAACGCGCGGCCGATATGCGGCCGGCCGGGCGCGTCGCAATTGGCAATGCGCATTACGTTCTCGCTGGTGATCGCGATGCCCAATCCATTGAGTTTGGCGACCATTTCGTGAATGCGATTACGGCGCACTTTCTGGTACTTGGCCAGCTCGCTAAGTAGGCGTGTGTTTTCGAGATCCAGAAAATAGCCAAGCAGATGCAGCTCAAAACCATCCAGTTCAACAGTAAATTCGCAGCCGGAAACAAACTCAATGTCGAGCTCCCCGCAAGCGACGGCCATGCGGGCACAGCCGTCGATGGTGTCGTGATCGGTGAGCGACATCACCGTGAGCCCCACGCGCTTGCCGTGGCCGGCAAGCTCCTCGGGAGTGTACGTGCCGTCAGAAAAATTGGTGTGGAGGTGGAGATCGGCGTACATCAACTCACCTCCGTGGCCTCGCGCGCGGAGCGGTTGAGGCGCGATTTGATGTTGTCGAGAATGCCGTTGACAAATTTGCCGCTCTCCTCGGTGGAAAATTTCTTCGCGAGATCAACCGCTTCGTTGATGCTCACCACGGGCGGGATGTCCTTGCGATGAAGCATTTCGTAAATGGCAAGCCGCAGAATATTGCGATCCGCACCGGCCATTCGATCCAAATCCCAGTTGGCGGCATTTTGGATAAGCTCGGCGTCGAGCGTATCGCGATGTTGCAACACACCGCGCACGAGCGGCTCGGCAAATTCCTGGATAGCCACGTCATCAGTGGTCGGCGGCGGCAATTCCTTTTCCAGACCCCAATTGGTTTTGCCCTCCTGCACTTCGGCCACAGCTGGACGATGGTGCATCCAAAAATATTCCAACGCCGCCGACAAATCCTCTGGAGGATTCAGTTCGTGCTGAAATAAAAATTGAATCGCGCGCTCACGCGCGTGACGTCGGGTGCCCATAGCCATAGTATGGGGGAGAAGCGTTTCGAGCAAAAGCAAATTCGAATTTGCTAATATCGCGGCACGCTTGGATCAATTTCCTCGGCCCACGCGTTAATGCCGCCGGCGACGCTTTTGCAGTATTTAAAGCCCTGTTGCTTTAGGAAATCCACTGCCTTAAGCGAGCGTGCGCCCATTTTGCAGTGGAGATAAATTGTTTGATTTGGGTCCAGTTCGGTGAAGCGATGCATCAATTCGCTGAGTGGGATCATCGGCACACCATCGATTTTTGCGATCTCAGCTTCATCATGTTCGCGCACATCGACCACTGCGATGTCCGTTCCCGCCAACGCTTCTTTCATTTGCTGTACAGTGACTTCGTCGGGATGCTGTTGCGGCTCATCTGGCTCGAGGCCAATGCCGCAAAACTGTTCGTAATCGATCAACTCCGTGATGGTCGGGTTATCTCCACAAATGGGGCACTTGGGATCGCGACGCAATTTCAGCTCACGAAATTTCATGTCCAGCGCATTGAAAAGCAAAAGCCGGTTAACCAACGGCGAGCCTTTACCGAGGGCGAGTTTCAAAATCTCCGTTGCTTGTATGCAGCCTACAATTCCCGGCAACACGCCAAGCACGCCTCCCTCGGCGCAGCTCGGCACCATTCCCGGCGGCGGCGGTTCGGGGTATAGGCAGCGATAGCACGGACCGCCCAGTTCCGGCGCGAACACGCTGGCCTGGCCTTCAAAACGAAAAATGGAGCCGTACACGTTTGGCTTTTTCAAAAGCACACACGCGTCGTTGGTCAAATAACGCGTGGGAAAATTATCCGTGCCATCCACAACAATGTCGTAAGGCGCCATAATTTCCATCACGTTGTCGGCGCTGAGGCGCGTTTCGTGCACCACCACTTCCACCTCGGGATTGATAGAATTGATGGTCTCCTTGCCCGAGTCCACCTTGGGCCGACCCACATCGGCCGTGCCGTGGGCGATTTGGCGCTGCAGATTTGAGAAATCCACCACATCAAAATCCACGATGCCAATCTTGCCGATGCCCGCCGCTGCGAGATACATCGTGATGGGCGATCCCAACCCGCCCGTGCCAATGCATAACACACTGGTGGCCTTCAGTTTCTTTTGCCCCGCCATACCCACTTCGGGCAAAATCAGGTGCCGCGAGTAGCGACTAATCTCTTCGTTGCTCAGTTCCACGCTCATGTGATGATAAAACTGGACAGCGCATAGGCTGTCCGGAAACAATGAATCCGCCTTAAGTGAGACGCCAAGTCAATCCGAAAACAGCCGCTGACACACTGCGCCGTGCCAGCAAACTCCCTCCGCGCCTAGCCATTGTGCTCGGGAGCGGCTTCCAATCCATCGCCCAAGCGATGACCGTGACTCGCGCCGTGCCCTACGCCAAGCTCACCGGATTCCCCAGACCCACCGTCGCCGGTCACACCGGCCAAGCCCTCTTCGGCACGCTCGGCTCTTCCAGTAAAAAGGAAATTTTAGTGCTCAGCGGCCGCGCTCATTACTACGAAGGACACTCACTGGAAACCCTCACCTTCCCCATTCGCGTGCTTGCCGAGTACGGCATCGAAAACATTTTACTCACCAATGCCGCTGGGGGTATCAACAAAAAATTCCGTGCCGGTGAATTCATGCAATTCACCGACCACCTCAATTTCATCGGCGAGAACCCCCTGCGCGGCACCCTTGCAAAGGGCCGCGAGCGCTTCATCGACCTTTCGCAAACCTACGATCCCGTGCTCAACAAAGCCCTCCAAGCCGCCGCACGCAAAACCAAAACCAAACTCCATCGCGGCGTCTATTGCGCCCTCAGCGGTCCCAGCTACGAAACCCCCGCCGAGATTTGTGCCCTCGCCAAACTCGGTGCCAACGCCGTAGGAATGAGCACCGTGCCCGAAGCCATCGTTGCCCGCCAATGCGGCCTGCGTGTGGCCGCCCTCTCCTGCATAACCAACCCCGCCGCCGGTATTAGCAAAACTCCGCTGTCGCATTTGGAAGTTTTAGAGATTGGCGAACAAGCCAGCACGCAAGCGGCCAAATTGATAACTGAATTTTCCGCCGGCAAGATGCCGGCAGCACATTGACCCAATGCCCCACACAAAGCTCATCCAATCCGCGCTCGCGGCCCGCGAACAATCTGTTGCGCCCTATTCCAAATTCAACGTTGGAGCGGCATTGCTCACCGCTCGCGGGGAAATCATCTGCGGAGCGAACGTCGAAAGCGCGAGCTACGGCCTCAGCTGCTGTGCCGAACGAGTCGCCCTCTTCAAAGCCCTCACCCACGAATCAAAAAAACAACGCGATTTCATCGCCATCGCCATCGCCTCCCCTGGCGGTGCCGCCCCTTGTGGCGCTTGCCGCCAACTCCTTGCGGAATATGCCTCCGAAGCCGAAGTGATTCTCATCAACAGCAGGTCACCGGACACGCCCACAATTACCTCAACGGCCGCCCTGCTCCCCAACGCTTTCACCGGTCAGGACCTCGATCCTGCTTCAAACTGTTAATTAATTATGAGCACTGAAGAAACAACATATGATATGCCCTAGGCAAAAGACAGGAAAAGGGCAAAATATTGGACGCTCATTCCCAGGGATTGCCCTAAACTGTCTCATTTTGCCCCGTTGGGGCAATTGATACGGTTGTGATAGGAAGCTAAACCTTCTTCAAATTCTTTGGGTTCAGTGGCAATAAATCTTTTGGCAAGAAAAGCCCGTTTTTGCGGATGAGTTCACCGTCGAACCAGACTTCGCCGCCGCCCCATTCCTTGCGTTGGATGAGAACCATATCCCAATGGACGGCGGAGCGATTGCCATTGTCGCAATCCTCATAGGCTTGGCCGGGGGTAAAGTGCAGTGAGCCGGCGATTTTTTCATCGAACAAAATATCGCACATCGGGTTCATCACAAATGGATTGAGCCCCAGAGAGAACTCGCCGATGTAACGCGCTCCGGGGTCGGTATCGAGAATCTCGTTGAGCCGCTTGGTGTTGTTGCTGGTGGCATTGATAATTTTGCCATCCTTGAACTCCAGCTTCACATTTTCAAACTTGGTGCCCGCGTACAGCGTGGGCGTGTTGTACTGCAGCGTGCCGTTGACGGAATTCTTTATGGGACAGGAAAACACTTCGCCATCGGGGATATTGCGATCGCCCGCGCACGGGATGGCCGGCATACCTTTGATGCTGAAACGTAAATCCGTGCCGGGTGCTTTGAGGTGCACATCCTTCGCTTTGGTCATCCGCTTGGCCAGCGGCTTCATCGCCTTCGCCATTCGGCCGTAGTTGAAGGTGCACACATCGAAATAAAAATCCTCAAACGCTTCGGTGCTCATATTAGCTGCCTGCGCCATACTTGGCGTGGGCCAGCGCAGCACCACCCAGCGGGTTTGATTGACGCGATAATTGAGCAGCGGTCGCATCGTTTTAGAATAAGCCTGCATCACTTTGGGCGGGACATCGCTGAGTTCGCTGGTGTTTTCTGCGCCACGAATAGCGATGTACGCCTGTACTTTTTTCATGCGATATAGCTCAACATCCTTCACCATTTTGGCGTGGGCGTCGTCGGAGCCGCGCAAGCTCTCGCGCACTACACGGGATTGGCGCGTTTCCACCAATGGAATGCCGCCCACTTTGCGCGTGGCGCGGATCAGCGCGATGGTCATTCGATCGGGGATATCCGCGACATCGATGAACACCGCCTCACCCTTTTTTAGTTCGCATGAATATTCCACCAGCGATTTCGCCAGCTTGTCGTATCTTGGATCGCTCATAATTTTTTGATAAATTTTTGGCCAACCTAATCCCGCGCACGCTTTTGTCGAGTCTTCTCCTTTTTTCGCAGCACCTTTTCGTGTCTTGCCGTCTCCGCCCGCAGCAACGCTTCCGCCTGCCAGCCATTCGCCTGCGCTCGTTGGGTCAACGCAAACAGCTCTTTTGCCAGCATCGCCTTTGCCCCACCCTTCCGTCCTTGCGGCAACAGGCCGTGCTTACGGGCTTTTTTGGTGAGTTCGTGCGCCTGCATCAACGCCGGCAAATGGCGCGGGATACCATCAAAAGCAGAAGTGCGTTCGCGATTGGTGCCGGCCTTTTCGGTGAGTTTAATTTTCTCCCATTGCCGCCACACACCGTCCACGTCTTTGACTTCCACATCACCAAACACGTGCGGATGTCGTCGCACAAGTTTGTCAGCAATGCCGCGCGCGACTTGTTCAAAATCAAACGCGCCGCGCTCCTTGGCCATTTGCGCGTGAAAAACCACTTGCAACAAAACGTCCCCCAATTCCTCGGCCATTTCCACATCGTCATTCGCCTCAATGGCGTCGACCAATTCGTAAACCTCCTCGATGGCATTAAGCCGAATGCTTTTATGATTTTGCTTTTGATCCCACGGGCACCCATCAGGCGCTCGCAAGCGAGCCATCACGGCGAGCAAATCCTCAATGGCTTTTTTCTTCTTTGCCATAAATTACAGAATCACGAGATCATCACGGTGCACCACCACTTTGCCCGCGCTGCCGTTTTCAATCTCCGCCCGCGCGTGGCGCGCAATTCCCTGCGCGAAGCCCGTGCCGTTGCCATCACAAATCCGCACCACATCGCCCGCTGCAAATTCGCCTTCGCAACCGGCAATGCCCATCGAAAGCAAACTCTTCCCGCGTTCACGCAGCGCGGCCTTGGCACCGTCATCGACCACCAACGCGCCCTTCGGGTGATGAAAAAAAGCGATCCAACGTTTGCGACCCTTGAGCTTGTCGCCGCCCGGAGCGAAGAAGGTGCCCACCTTTTCACCCGCCAACACTTGGGTAAGTTGACCGCGCTTCACGCCATTGGCGATCACCATCGGGATGCCAGCGCGAGCGGCGATTTGTGCGGCGTCCACTTTGCTCGCCATTCCGCCGATACTCGTGGTGCTTTGAGTGCCACGCGCGAGGCCGCGAATGGTGTTGTCAATTTCGCGCACATTGCTGATGAGCCGCGCATTGGGCTTGCCAAAATTACGAATGAGGCCATCGGCGGTTGTGAGTTGCACCAACAAGTCCGCCGGCAATAGCGCGGCCACCAAAGCTGAGAGTTTGTCGTTGTCGCCCACGGTCAGTTCATTGAAGGTCACCGCATCGTTTTGGTTAATGACCGGCACCACGCCGCGATCGAGCAGCGCCATTAATGTGTTGCGGGCGTTGAGGTGACGGTCGTGATCCTGTAAATCCGTATGCGTGAGCAGCACCTGCGCGGCCTGCAAATCGTGTGCGGCAAAAAATTCTTCATATCGCGCCATCAGCCGCGATTGGCCTACAGCCGCGCACGCTTGCAACTCGGCCAAATGCGCGGGGCGTTTTGCGCAACCGAGAGCTTCCATCCCAGCGGCCACCGCGCCGGAACTAACCACAACAACCTCGCGGCCGGCCTTGCGGGCGCGGGCGATTTGACCGACGAGTTGCTTGATGCGCGAAGTAGCCAGTCGGTTTCGGGCATCGGTGAGAATGCCGGAACCGAGCTTCACCACCACGAGCGGAGTATCCTTGAGGAGCTTGGCGCGCACGTCAGGTTGGTAGCAGAAGCGCCGTGAAGCGTCGAGCATTGACGCCGTGCCGCCGCACGAGCCATCATCGCGCATGCGCAAGGAATCACTCAACTTTTTAGAAGAACTCGTCAATACGCCCAGCCCCACCAGCTACGAAACGCGGGGGCAACGGGTGTGGCTGGATTACGTGAATCAATTTGCAGACGAAGTGGCCCACGACGAATACGGCAACTGCGTGGCCACGCTCAACCCCGGAGGCGGCCCGCGCATTATGCTCGCCGGCCACGCGGATGAGATTGCGCTTTCGGTGAATTACATTGATGACGATGGATTCATTTGGGTGAAACGGATGGGCGGCGTGGACGCCATCGTGAGCAAAGCCCAACGCGTGACGGTGCACAATGCCAAGGGATCCGTGCTGGGCGTGGTTGGCAATCCTCCGCCTCACATGCAAAAGGTGGATGGCGAACCGAAAGCCCCAAAAATTCACGATCTTTATATCGATATCGGTTGCAGCACCCGCGCGGCCACTCAGAAACGCGTGCGCGTGGGGGATCCAATCACGGTGAACCAGAATTTTGAAATGTTGCACGGCGACCTCGCCGTGGGGCGCGCATTCGACAATCGCATAGGCACGTGGGCCGTGGCTGAGGCGTTGCGACTTTTGAAGGGATCAAAGAAAAAGCTCAACGCCGAGATTTGCGCAGTCTCCAATACGATGGAGGAAGTGGGCTTGTTCGGTGCGCGACAGATTGCATATTCGCTCGATCCCGATGTGGCGTTGGTGGTCGACGTCACGCACGCGACCGATTATCCAGGCATCAACAAACAAGCCCACGGCGACGTGAAGATGGGCAAAGGCCCCACACTCACACACGGCACATGTAATCATCCCGAAGTGGTGAAGCGGCTCGAGGCGGTTGCGAAAAAGGCGCGCATCCCCGTACAGCATGAAACTGTGAGTGCCACCAGCGGCACGGATACCGACGCAATTTTCTGGACACGCGGCGGCATCCCCAGCGCGCTAATTAGCCTGCCGAACCGCTATATGCATTCGCCGGTAGAAGTGGTGAACCTGAAAGACCTCGATCAAATCGCCAAGCTAATGGCCGGCTTTGCCGAAAGCGTGAAGGCGGATGATTTGTTTACGGTGACGATTTAGGGCTGCGATTTCACTTCGCCAAGCAAAACTTGCAGCGCGGGCAGAATCTTTGAATTAAAATCGGCCGCGCTGTTGATGTTGCGGGCTCGGATTGTTTTTTTTACCAGCATGGTTCGCGCTTCGCCTTCGCGTGACAGGTCCAGTACTTTTACCGATTCGACTTCGAGATGGAATTCGCCGATGCGTTCGATTTTGTTATCCCTGAACTTCAACTCCTTCACTGGCTTCACCAAAAGATTCCATTGGCCTTTCTTGTTTTTCACGGCAGTCAATTCCGCCACTTTCACTTTTACTAAGTCCAGCCCTTTTATACCGTATTCCACTTGCAACTCGGTAATCTTCAACAAATTGCCGCCACCAAATTCTTTGGCGTTTTTCAAGCTCACATCTTTGGCAGAAAACGATTTTCCCGGATGAATGGAGATCTTGTTTGCCGAGCCCATTGCGGATTCCACTCCCCTAATTTTCACCTCCGCAATTTCTTTGGATCCATCGGGAACAAATTGAATCGTGCCCTCGGCGATGCTCACTTCACCAAGATCGGCCAGCACGGTTCCACTCGGCACAGCGTGTAAATCACGCACCGACAATTCGCGGCGCGCGATACTGTAATCAAACTCGCCGACTTTGCCGACGAAGCCCGCATCGGCCATTTTGCGCTCGAGATGTTCCACCACCGCGCGCTTGAAATAATAATTAGCCATCAGCACGCCCGCCACCAAAAGAGCGATCACACCGAGGCAACCAGTTCCGAGAATTTTTTTCCACTTGGGCTTTTTGCCGGTTGGGATGACGGGGTTTGGCGCGGTCATATCACTATATCTTCCGGCCGCACTTGGAGGCACTCGTCCTGATCTTCCCATACGACGGCGGGATAAAGCTCCACTAAAGGCGGCGCCAGCTCGAGGCCGAGCTGGGCAAGTTGCTTTTCGCTTTCGGTTGCGGCTTCTTCGTAAGCTAGATCATAATTATCGTGGGCCGCGCGGCGGGCGTCATCCCAATGAGCCACTCCATGAACGGGCGCGTACGTCTCGGCCCACGCGGCTAATGATTCTGCGGGTTCGCCGACATCTTCAATCGCAACCGCCGTGCCATTGCAGTGCAGGCAAATCAATCCGTTTTCCAAAACATCACGCGTGACCATCGGCAAGAGCGGAGCGCGGCAGCATTCGGTGATGGGAAAATCCGGCGGCACGGTGACGAGACGTTGGTGCCAAACTTGACGATCGTGCGCCACCATCGCGGCGAGCCGATACGAAGCGACCAGCGGATGCGACATCTGCCACAGTTGACCCTGTAGTTGACTGAGTGTTTGCGACATCCAACGCGCGAGGGTCAAGTCGTCAAACTGCCGAAAGACCCCTGCGTAATTTTGCCACAAACGCTCCACTGAATCTGCCTCATGCGCCACAGCCTCAGCATGCGGTCAAACTCGGCGCGGAGCAACGTGCAAAACTTCGTCTTGGGCGTGCGTCGATCCTGTGTTTATAAGGCGGTGTGAGCGGGGAGGAAACGAAAAACCTAAGCTTGGCCTGGCCCTTGGTCGAGTTGCCAGGCGTGGGCGGCGAGCGAGCGGCGCAGTTGGCGCGGCTCAAATGCCTCACTGTGGGCGATCTGCTAATGCACCGGCCGAGGCGATACGAAGACCGCCGCGACATTCGGCCTATCCGCGATTTATCGTCCGAGGAGGCACGCCTCGCGCGCGGGAAAATCATGGTGCTTGGCACGAATCATTTACGCGGTGGGCGGCGTAAGTTTGAGTTTGTGTTAGAAGATGATTCGGGCAGCGTGCGATGCCGTTGGTGGAATTGTAATTATATGGACCGCCTTTTTCATCGTGGCGACGACGTGCTGGTGTACGGCAAACTCACCGGCGGCAAACTCGCCGGGCTGGACCATCCGGAAACGGAAATCATCAAAAGCGATGATGACCCCGCCGTCCACGTCAACCGCATCGTGCCCGTGTATCCGCTCACCGAAGGCATGCCGCAACGCTGGCTGCGCCGCGTGATATTCGGCTTGCTCGAAAAATATATCGAAGAATTTTCCGAGCCAAATTATACCGCTGCCGGTTTGCCATCACGGCGCGAGGCCATTCGCCAACTGCATTTCCCTGATGACCTTGACCAAGCCAAAGCCGCGCGCCGACGGCTCGCGCTCGATGAGTTTGTAGAATTGCAATCCACCATCCGCCGCCGCCGCGTGACGATGCAAACCAAAGCCAAAGCACTCCCATGCGCGGGCGATGGCAGTCTAGTAAATCCATTTTTGCAACAGCTGGAATTCCAACTCACCGATGCACAACGTACCGTGCAAATGGAAATCGAGGGCGACCTTAACGGCAAACATCCAATGCGGCGTTTACTACAAGGTGACGTCGGATCCGGCAAAACTGTCGTAGCCGCGCTGTCATTATTGCGCGCGCTGGAGAGCGGCTACAACGGGCTGATGATGGCGCCTACGGAAATTCTAGCCGAACAACATTATCGCAATTTCACAAAATGGCTTGAACCACTGGGTGTCCGCGTGCGACTGCACACCGGCGCACGCAAGGATACCGCCGAGCCGCTCTTTGAAAAACGCACGCTCGTTATCGGCACGCACGCGTTGTTCCAAACCGGCTTCAACCTCGAACGCGTGGGACTCATCGTCATCGATGAGCAACACAAATTCGGCGTCACCCAACGCGATCGCCTCGTGAAAAAAGGCCACTACCCGCATCTGCTTGTGATGACCGCCACACCCATCCCACGCACGCTTGGCCTCACGCTTTATGGTGACCTCGACAGCTCGGTGATTGATGAAATGCCCGCCGGCCGAGGCGAAGTGCGCACCCACATCCGAACGCCGGAACGTTGGCCAAAGATTTTAGATTTTTTAAAAACCGAACTTGCCACCGGCCAACAGGCCTTTGTGATTTTCCCACGGGTGGAGAATGAAGACGCCGCCGGAGGCATCAAAGCCGTCAATGCCGAGGCCCAAAAACTCGCAACCGCCTTTGCCCCGCACACCGTCGCCGTGCTGCACGGACGGCTCAAGCCTGAAGAAAAAGAAGCGGTGATGGCCGGCTTCAGGAAAAATCAAACCCAAGTTCTACTCGCCACCACCGTGGTGGAAGTGGGCGTTGACGTGCCCAATGCCACCTTGATGCTCATCGAGAACGCTGAGCAATTTGGCCTCGCCCAGCTTCATCAATTACGCGGGCGCATCGGACGAGGCGTGCACGACAGCCATTGCATCTTGCTAACTCGAGGCAAATCCACCGAAGCCAACGAGCGTCTAACCGTGCTGGCGGAGACCAATGACGGCTTCAAAGTTGCCGAAGCCGACCTCCAACTGCGCGGCCCCGGCGAATTGGTCGGGCAGGATCAAAGTGGATTGCCAGCGTTTAAGTTCGGCGACCTACGGCGCGACCTTGATCTCATCGAGTTGGCGCGGCACATCGCGCTAGAGATCGAAGCTGGTCGGTGATGCTATTTTGTGTTACGGTTAACCCAATGCCCGAATTGGACGAGGATAATCAGTCTGTAAGTGACGCGTTTATTGATGAACCCACTTTCAGCCAGGATTACATCACCGCGATGTCACATTTTTATCGCGGCGAAATTGGGCGCATTATGGTTTGGCGACAACGGCTCGACACCACCACCACGTGGGCCATCACCTCCACGTGCACCATTTTCACCGTGGCCTTTTCCTTTCGCGAAGTGCCGCATCTAATTTTCTTTTTCAACCTCGCCATTGTCCTAGTAATGTTGTGGATCGAAGCGCGGCGTTACCGATTTTACGATGCATTCCGCGCGCGGGTTCGAATGCTTGAGGCGCACTTCATCGTCCCCGTGCTAATGCGACAGGAGCCCAAGCTCGAAGGCAACTGGCGCAAACTCGTTGCCGAGGATTTGCTCGTGCCCGCGTTTAAGGTGAGTATGTTTGAATCCATCGGCCGGAGGCTCAAACGCAATTACGCCTTTATCACCATCATTATTCTCACTGCTTGGGTTACAAAAATTTTCATCCACCCGCCCGCGGGAATTAATAAAATCACCAATTTCGAGACGCTCTACAATGGACTGGCCATTGGCGGATTGGCGAGTTGGTTTGTGGCGATGGTGATGGTGGGCACATTTCTGTCGGTCATCGGCATCACCCTTTATATCGCCAAACATTCGTCGGGCGAAATCACCGAGGTCGGCAAAAGCAGCCGCACCAACTGGATGAGTTGAGGATGAAACTAAATCCGCAGCTTGACCAATTACCGGTGTATCATGGCGGCCGCCCTTTGGAGGAGGTGGCGCGCGAATTAGGTTTGCCAGCCGCCGACCTCATCAAGCTCGCCTCCAACGAAAACCCGCTCGGCCCCTCTCCAAAAGCGATCGCCGCAATGCGCGACAAAGCGGCGGAAGTACATTTGTACCCGGATGGAAATGTGTTTTACCTTCGACAACGTTTGGCAGAGAAACTGGGCGTCACCCCGGCCAACCTCATTTTTGGAAATGGCTCCAATGAAATTATTGAGTTTGTGTCACGCGCAGTGCTCGGGCCGGGCACAAACATTGTGGTATCGCAATATTGTTTTGCCATTTACCCCATCGCCGCGCACCTCGCCGGTGCGGATTGCATTTCGGTGCCCGCGAAAGAATTTGGCCACGATCTTGCCGCGATGGCCGCGGCCATCACACCGGAAACTCGCATCGTGTTTGTGGCTAACCCCAATAACCCCACCGGCACGCGTGCCTCCAACGAGGCGGTCATGGATTTGGTGAACAGGGTTCCCGATGAAGTGCTGCTGGTGATGGACGAAGCTTATTTTGAATTTATTGATGACGCGCCTGATTTACTGCCGCTCATTTCCAAAAAACAAAACCTGCTGGTGATGCGGACGTTTTCAAAAATCCACGGACTTGCCGGCTTGCGAGTGGGCTACGGCATTGGACATCCGGACTTTGTCGCTGCGTTGGAAAAAATTCGACAACCTTTCAATCTCAACGCGATGGCTCAAGCCGCTGCGCTAGCAGCACTGGAGGATGACAAACACGTCCAGTCGACCCGCAAAAACAACGCGGAAGGTCTACGGTTTTTTGAAAATGCATTTTCCGATATGGGCATTGAAACAGTGCCCTCGCACGCCAATTTTATTTTGGCCAAAGTCAGCGATGGGAAAACAGTGTTTGAACAACTACAGAAGATCGGCATCATTACACGCGCGATGGGCGGTTATGGGTTGCCGGATTGGATCCGTATTTCCATCGGCACGCCACTGGAAAATGGCCGTTGCCTTGCCGCTCTGGCAGATTTGCGTTGAACGCGCGGCCCTTTCTCCGGATAGTCCCCAGCGAATATTGGCCCAGTGAAACCCACCGATCTCAGAGAAATATTGCAGTACATCCCGCGTTTCCGCGACAAGACGTTTGTCATCGCGGCCGACGGCGCGGTGGTGACGCACGTGAATTTCGCCAACCTCCTTCTGGACATCGCCGTGCTGCGATCCCTCAACATTCGCGTGGTGCTGGTCCACGGTGCGGCGCAGCAAATCGATGCACTCGCTGACGAACAATCCGCCACGCCGAGCAATCTCGACGGCACGGGCGTCACCGATGCTGCCACACTCAAACTCGCCCTCACCGCTGCCAATGGCCTCACGCACGAAATTCTTGAGGGCTTTGCCACCAACGATCTTCGCGCCGCCAATGCCAACGCCGTGGTGGCCCATCCGCTCGGCATTCTCGACGGCACCGACCATTTGCACACCGGCAAAGTGGAGCGCGTGGATGCGGAGCTTTTACAGTCTCTACTCGCGCAAGGTATCACGCCAGTTATTCCACCCTTGGGATTTGATGGCGAAGGCAACACATTTAGATTAAACAGCGATGCCGTGGCTCTCGCGGTGGCGAGTGAATTGAAGGCCACCAAGCTGCTTTTCATATCCACCGAAGATGGCCTCAGCACCGATGGCCAAATCATTCGCCAAATGATCGGCCCCAAACTCGAGGCGTTGTTAACGGAAAATGAGGAAGGCATCCCCGCGCTCCAACGCTCCAAGGCCCAACACGCCGCCGAGGCCTGTGCCGCGGGCGTTCCGCGAGTACATCTCATCAACGGACTGGTGACCGAAGGCTTACTCGCGGAGGTGTTTTCAAATGAGGGCATTGGCACGTTGATTTTTGCAAACGAATACCGCCAAATTCGCCCCGCCCAAAAGCGCGATGCCGGCAGCATTCTGCGGCTTACGCGTGAAGCAATGGAAGACCAGCGATTGCTGGAGCGCAGCGAGGCGGCCATCGAGGAAGAGTTAAACACTTATTTCATTTATGAAATTGACGGCAATCCGGTGGCGTGTGTGTCGCTGCGCGAGTTTGGTGACGTCGGGGAGCTTGCGCATTTGTACGTAAGCCCCTCGCACGGCAACGTGGGCATCGGCCAAAAGCTGGTGCAGTTTGTGGAAGACACCGCGCGCGAACGCGGGTTAGGCTCACTGATAGCCTTATCCACGCGGGCGTTTACCTATTTCCAAAGCAAAGCCGACTACCGTGAAGGGCTGTCTGGTGACTTGCCCCAGGCGCGGCGCGCGGAATACGAAACCCAAGGCCGCAACTCCAAAGTACTCATCAAGGCGCTCAACGACTAATGGCCAAGCCTAAAAAATTATCGGACGTGATTCTCACTGGCTTCGTGTGCCTGATGATTGGCTACGGAACCGGTGCGGTCCTCACCGAGAGAAAAAAAATGGTGACCCTCGAGCACAGTCTCATGCTCAAGTGGAGCGATGGCGTGTTCGATGACCCACCGCTGGGCGCTCACGTTTTTCTGGAACCGCACATGAACGGAAAGTCCGTACGTCTGCGCGTTTACATCGGACGCGATCAGCCGCAGTTCTATATGTTCGGCCGCATTGGTGAATTGGACGTCACCGATACCGCTGAAGAAGCCGCCGCCAAGTGGGGCAAGCTCCGCTGGGAAACAGACGGCCTACACATCGGTGTGAACGGCAACCGGACACGCCGCTTCATCCCGCGCGCGCAGATCCTGCCCATCACCCAATGAAACTCCCGGACGCCTTCACCGACGCCTGCGAGCGGCTGGGCGCCTCCCTTACTGAACATTGCCTGCACGTAAATGTCGCAGCGCAGACTCTCACGCATTTCCACGGTGATACCGCAAACACCTTAACCGCCTCCACATCCAAACGCGGCACGGGCCAGCAAACAGATTCTTTCCAAACCCCGCTCGGACTCCATCGAATCGTCGAAAAAATCGGCGCGAACGAACCTATTGGCACCATATTCAAAGGCCGCCGTCCTATTGGAACCGATGGAAAAGGAAACTCCGATGCACATATCACCGACCGTATTTTATGGCTCGCTGGGCTTGATGCGGGTTTCAATTTTGGCGGCACAGTCGACAGTTACGACCGATACATTTACATCCACGGTGTAGGTGACGAATCGAACCTCGGCCAACCGGATTCGCAGGGCTGCATCCATCTCGCCGCCACGGATTTGCTCCCGCTCTTTGACGCCGTCCCCGAAGGCGCGCTGGTGTTCATCAGTGAAAACTAACTTTTGCATGGGCGCTTTTTGCGTTACCCTTCCCTTCCCGATGAATTTATCAGAACAAATGACCGCGCTGGCGAAAAACGCCAAGGCCGCCGCTCATCAAATGACGCGACTGAGCACGACGGACAAAAACGCGTGCTTACTCGCAATGGCTGATGCCATCGAAACCCATGCTGTGTCCATAAAAGAGGCCAACGCCATGGATATGGAAACCGCTCGCGCGATGGACTTATCACAGCCGATGCTCGATCGGTTATTGTTGGATGACGCACGCATTGCGGGGATGGCGCAGGGACTTCGCGAAGTGGCGGAATTGCCCGATCCGGTCGGGCGTGTGCTCGATGAACGCGATCGGCCCAGCGGCTTGAAGCTCAAAAAAATTGCTGCGCCTATTGGCGTAGTGGTAATGATTTATGAATCGCGCCCGAATGTGACGGCCGATGCGGCGGGATTGTGTTTCAAATCCAGCAACGTGACGATTCTGCGCGGAGGCAAAGAAGCGCTACACTCCAATCAAATCATCGCGCGACTAATGGCCGAAGCAGGCCAAAGCGCATGCGATGCGTTTCCCAAGTACGCAATCCAAGTGGTACCCACACCTGATCGCGCGGCGATTCCCGAGCTACTTTCCCTCACCGAATGGATCGACGTTTGCATCCCACGTGGTGGCGAAGGGCTCATCCGCGCGGTGACAGATTGCTCGAAAGTTCCGGTCATCAAACATTACAAAGGCATTTGCAGCGTATATCTCGACGCCGAAGCTGATGTGGAAAAAGCCATCGCAATCACTGTGAATTCCAAAACCCACCGCACCGGCGTATGCAATGCAATGGAGACCTTGCTTGTTGACGAGGCCATCGCGCCCGCGTTACTGCCGCAAGTGGCGGAGGCGTTGCGCGAAAAGGGAGTGCAGTTACGCGTGGATGAGTGTGGCGCGAACATTCTCGGCAAAGGCTTCACTGCCGCCACAACGGAAGATTGGGACACAGAATTCCTCGACCTCATTTGCGCGATCCGAGTGGTGAGAGGCGTTGGCGGTGCCATTGCGCACATCAACACGCACGGCTCCGGCCACACGGAATCGATTGTGACAGAAAATGAATCCACCGCGCGGCGTTTCCAACAAGAAGTGGATTCGTCCACAATTTTTTGGAATGCCTCCACGCGATTTTCCGATGGTGGCGAGTTTGGCATGGGCGCGGAGATCGGCATCAGCACCGACAAGATCGGCGCGCGCGGCCCAATGGGGTTAGAAGAGTTGACCACATATAAATGGCTCGGCGAGGGTAATGGACTAACACGCGCCTAATGGACGCCGCCACAAAAGCCGAGCGCATCCGTAACGCCCTTCCCGAAGATGGCCTGTTCGACGGGCAATCGTGGAGGATCGCTACGAAGCCCTTTCCACTCGATGCCAAGTTCGCCCGCGAACTGGAATCACTTGGGCGCGTTTTGCTTAAATTTTATCGCGCGGCGGATTTGTTGTACCGCCACAGCATATCCGGCAAACAACCGACGTGGGTGGCTGATTTGCTGGATCAAGGAAAGCCGCAGTCGCTGCTCGATTGGCAACGCCACGCGGGATTCAAAAATTCACTGCCCCGCGTGTTGCGTCCGGATATTTTACTCACTGAAAATGGATGGCATATCACCGAGCTTGACAGTGTTCCCGGAGGCATCGGCCTCACCAGTTGGTTAAATGAAACCTACGCTGAACATTCCGAAGTATTTGGCGGCGCCCGCGGAATGGTAGATGGCTTCGCGGGGATTTTCAACGGTGATGGGCCGGTGCATGTGATGGTGTCCGAAGAATCAGCCACGTACCGCCCCGAGATGGAATGGCTATGCGCGCGGGCCGGCAAACGCTTTGCCGTACGCGATCCGGGCTTTGACACTTTTTCCGAAGGGGATGCGGCGTATCGGTTTTTTGAGTTGTTTGATTTGGAAAATGTGGCCGCGCACACGGCACTTTTTGAAATGGGCGCGACCAATAAAATCCAACTCACGCCTCCGCCCAAAGCACATTTGGAAGAAAAAATGCTGTTCGCACTATTTTGGAATCGAAATCTGCGGGAATTTTGGCAGCGCGAATTGGGTGGTAAATTCATGCGGCAGCTCGAGCAAGTCATCCCTCGAACTTGGGTGGTCGACCCCACTCCATTGCCCCCGCATGCAGCGCTGCCGGGGCTGGAACTCACAGACTGGCGGCAACTGGGTACTCTATCCCAAAAAGAACGCCAATTTGTTCTGAAACTTTCCGGCTTCAACGAACGGGCTTGGGGCGCTCGCAGCGTGCGATTGGGAAATGATTTATCGCAGATCAACTGGGCAGCCGCTGTGTCCGAGGCCATCGCGGACTTTGGAGAGTCACCGTGGATTTTGCAGCGTTTTGAAAAGCCCCGGCGCGTACAGCACGAGTGGTTTGATTTTGAATCTGGAGAAGCCCTACAAATGCCTGGTCGTGTCCGTTTGTGCCCATATTTTTTTATGCAAGGCGAAGAAGAGGTGAAACTTGGCGGTGTCTTGGCTACAATATGTCCTGCTGATAAAAAAATTATCCACGGCATGCGCGATGCAATTCTTGCGCCATGCGTGATCAGCTGATTAGCGAAGCTTCTCGGGGAAATCTGTGGGCACAGTGTAATTCAACTGTCCGTGAATCATTTCGCGTTGAGTGGATATTTGCGAGGGCTCAACGGCAAGTTTTTGCACCGTTTCATTGAAAGCCGGCAATTCATACTGCGGCGGCGTGGCGCGGAAACTGGCATCTGGCCGCGTAGGCACAGGCTTAAGCCCACCGGGTTTCCTGGGGGGCGTACTGGGACGTGAACCTTTTGAGCCACTGGGCCGTGAACCTGTTGAGCCACTAGGCCGTGAACCTGTTGAGCC
>JAPKEI010000187.1 GCA_028872685.1 Verrucomicrobiota bacterium
AGGAGACGATCCTTCCACTATGGTCCGGTCGTCAGGGGGCACGGGGGGATGCTATTAAATTCTCTCAAAATTGAAAGAGCGAATCAGTAAGAAAAGCCTTAAAGCACATCCTTGGATTCTGAAAACACAAAAGAAAATCTACGGCGTCCCTGTTTTCATAATAGTCTAAATAGGTGTCTAGAAAATGTGGCACAATGTGGCACAAATTGCCACCGGCATGGGCCATTATGAGGTACAATGGGAAGGTGAAGATACCAAGGTTTGGGGTAACTAATAACTTACGGAGACCCCTGTTTTAACGAGTTGACCCCACAAAAATGGGTGTGAATAGAGGTGGTAGGAGCGCGGGGGCTCGAACCCCGGACCAATGGCTTAAAAGGCCACTGCTCTACCAACTGAGCTACACTCCCGTCAGTGGGGCGCGCAGTGTAGCGGCCAAACCGGATCGATCAAGTCAAAATGAATGGGTAGACTGATAGACATTTTCGATCGAAAAACCCCACTTACGGAACTGTTTATTGGTTGTGAATAATTCCGGATATAAAATGCCTGAAAAGGGGTTGCCAGCCTCATGGGGTTTTGATAGAAGAGCGGCTCTGCGGATGCCCCCCATCCAATCCGCAGAACTATAACCGTCGCGGCGACGCCCACCACCCAGCCGCGGCGGTTCCTTTTTTGGGATTCCACTTCAAACGCCCGGCGAATTATGGCACGATAGAAGCATCATGTTTTTGGCAGACATCGGCTTTGAACTCGTGGCACTCGTTGGTTCTATCCTCTTCGGCATCTGCGCTGCCGTTTGGTTCTGGACGGAATTGCATTGAAGCAATTCTATTTTTCCAACACCCAGATATTCCGATACCTCACGGGGTTGCCGTGATTTTGCAGATGCAAAAACCCCGGCGCGGCACTTTCGGCTAATGGGCTGGCGGTAGTGCGTTTGGGGAGCTTTACGTCGTCATGGATTTTCACGCCGTTATGGAAAACGGTAATGCGAGCGTCTTCCACTTTCTTGCCGTCCTTGAATTTTGCAGCGGTGAAATCAATATCGTAGGTTTGCCAAGCGAGCGGCGGGAGGCACATGTTCACATCCGGCGCTTTAATGCTATAGATGCCGCCGCACTCGTTGTGTTTCCCAGCAAGCCCAAATGAGTCGAGCACCTGCACCTCATAACGGGCCTGCAAATAACAACCGCTATTGCCGCGCCCCTGCCCTCTGGCCTTGGCCTTGAAAGGCAGTTTAAATTCGACGTGCAAGCGGTGACTTTGAAATTGTTTTACGCTATTCGCGCCTTGCTCCAGCAAACCGTCCTCCGTGATTTTGCCAGGCTTGAATTGTTTTGCATCGGTGCCATCGAAAAGCACGATTGCACCCTTGGGCGGCTTGTTACCAAGGGTGGGGCTTTTGCGATTCACGGCTTCCAACTCGCGCGCATCCGCGCCAGTCGCAGTCAAGTGCAGCTTGCCGCCATTGATACGCACGGCCCAACCATCGGCCTTGGGGAAATCGGCCCCGGTGGCGTTGGTGGCCCC
This sequence comes from Verrucomicrobiota bacterium, assembly GCA_028872685.1. Lineage (GTDB taxonomy): Bacteria > Verrucomicrobiota > Verrucomicrobiia > Limisphaerales > UBA1100 > JACNJL01. The sequence goes on from JAPKEI010000187.1 coordinate 1,534, forward strand.
GTTGATCTCGATTTTCTTGCCCTTGTCCCAACCGGCACCGGGCAATCCGCCTTTGTGAATCACCGCACGAAATTTACCATCACCCAGCGCGATGACCTGCACGCCCGCGCGTTTGCCAGCATACTCGCCTTGGATTTGATAATCCGGCCCAGCCTCGTTGGCATTGAGAATCGCACCGCCCTTGTCCGCCGCAAACGCGAGATGGGAAGCAAAAAGGGAAAGTAACGAACAGTGAATGAGTTTTTTCATGTGTGTCATGGTTGAATAGATTCGGGGGAATTATACTCCAACGCCAACACGGAGCAAGCCGCGGATGAAAAAAACGGTTTAAACCAGTCCAGTGTTTTGATACAACCGTGTTTTCCGTTACGGCATGAGTCAAATGAGAACCATTTTTTCGATAATGTGTTTGGGGGCGATTACCGCCTCCGCCGCCGGTGTGCCCAAGGTGGGCACCGCCGCGCCAGCCATCCAATGCCACAACCAAGCCAACAAACCGTGGAGCCTCGCAGACACGCTGGAACGTCACGATGTGAAGGCGGTGTTGCTCTATTTCTATCCCAAGGACGACACGCCGGGATGCACACGGCAAGCCATCGCGCTGCGCGATAACGTAGGCACGCTCGGCCAAAAAGGCGTTCAAGTGGTGGGCGTGAGTTTTGACACTGCCGCAAGCCATCAGCGCTTCATCAAGAAATGCCAGCTCAACTTTACGTTGCTGACCGATCCAAAGGGCAAGGCGGCCGATGCCTACGGCGTGCGCGTCCCAAAGCGCGCGCTGGCCCGCCGCGTGAGCTTTCTCATTAGCAAGAAAGGTAAAATCCTCGCCGTTTTCGACAACCGAAACCCCGCCAAGCACCTTCCAAAAATGCAGGCGGCCATAGAAGCCCACCTCAATTGACCCCCGACGCCCGCATCTACGTGGCCGGCCATCGCGGCCTTGCGGGCAGCGCCATCTGGCGCGCGCTGGAGGTCGCCGGACACACAAATCTTATCGGGCGTACCCACGCGGAATTGGAATTGCTGGACACCCTCGCCGTGGAGAAATTTTTTGAGGCGGAAACGCCCGAGTACATTTTCATCGCCGCCGCGCGCGTGGGCGGCATCAAAGCCAACAGCACTTTGCCCGCGCAATTCCTGTTTGAAAATCTGCGCATCCAAAACAATCTCATCGACGCCGCTCACCGGCACGGCACGAAGAAGCTCCTTTTTCTCGGCAGCTCCTGTATCTACCCCAAGCTCGCCCCGCAACCGATGGCCGAGGCGCATCTGCTCACCGGGCCGTTGGAGCCCACCAACGAATGGTACGCCATTGCAAAAATTGCCGGCATCAAAATGTGTCAGGCGTATCGCCGGCAATATGGCAGTGATTTTATCGCCGCGATGCCAACGAATCTTTACGGGCCGAATGATAATTATGACCCCGAGGGTTCGCACGTGTTGCCGGCGATGATCCGGCGCTTTCACGAGGCCAAAGCGAACGACGCGGAATCAGTCAGTTGCTGGGGCAGCGGCACGCCATTGCGGGAATTTTTGCACAGTGATGACCTCGCAAGCGCGTGCGTTTTCCTTATGGAAAATTACAGCGAAGAAGAATTCATTAATGTTGGCCTCGGCACTGAAGTTTCCATCCGCGAGCTGTCCGAATTGGTCACCGAAGTGGTGGGCTACCAAGGCAACCTCGATTGGGACACCTCCCAACCCGACGGCACCCCGCGCAAATTAATGGATGGCTCCCGCTTGGAGGCAATGGGTTGGAAACCAAAAACCGAATTGCGCGAAGGCATCACGGCGGCGTACGCAGAGTTTCAGGAAAAGTACGCCTAACCGGTCAACCAAACGCCTTCAATTCGGCCTCGGTCATTTCTCGGATTAAATCTTCGAACGTTGTTTTCGCTTCCCAACCCAGTTGTTGCTTGGCGCGGGCGGGATTACCGAGCAAACGCGAAGGCTCGGCGGGGCGCATAAAACGTTCGTCGCGTTTGATGTGATCGGCGGCGTTCAAGTCCACGGTGGCGAAGGCGAGGTCGACAATGTCCTGCACGGTGTGGAGTTTGCCGGTGGCGAAAATGTAATCGCCAGCGGTGTCCTGTTGCAGTGCGAGCCACATTCCGCGCACGGTGTCACGGGCATCGCCCCAATCGCGCTCGGCACTGGTGTCGCCCAGCAGCAATTCTTTTTGCCGGCCGGCCTTAATGGCAGCCGCGGCACGGCAGATTTTTCGGGTCACAAAATTCTCACCGCGCCTGGGCGACTCGTGATTGTACGCGATGCCGTTGCAGGCAAAGATCCCGTGGGTTTCGCGGTACACGCGCGTCATGTGGGTGGCGAAGGATTTGGCCACGCCGTAAGGATTCACCGGCAAATGCGGGGTGGATTCATCTTGAGGTGAAACTTCGGGGCGCCCAAAAATTTCACTGGAGGAAGCGTGATAAAAACGCGGTGGCTTCGGCAAATCCCACATCATTTCCAGCAACCGCAGCGTGCCGATTGCGGTCATATCGGCGGTGGCTTCGGGGATCTCAAAGCTTAAGCCCACGTGACTTTGGCCAGCGAGATGGTACAACTCATCAGGCGAGGATTTTTCCAACATCCGGCGCAAGGTGGTCGGATCGTCCAGTTCGGCGTAGTGCAGAAAAAGGGATTGGTTGTAAATTTCCGGATTGTGATAAAGATGATCGAGGCGCGAACGTTCCAGCGTGCTGGTGCGGCGAACGAGTCCGTGGACTTCGTAACCTTTTTCCAAAAGCAAATCGGCGAGGTAGGAGCCATCCTGCCCAGTGATTCCGGTGATCAATGCGCGAGGGCGGCTCATTCGCGTTCCACTAGTTTGCCGGCGCGTTGATCAGCCAGCAGTTGCACGTCGGCATCGACCATTAGCTTGGCGAGTTCGGCAAATTTCACTTGAGCTTCCCAGCCGAGTTTCTCCTTGGCCTTCGTGGGATCGCCCACGAGCAATTCCACCTCAGCGGGGCGATAGTAGCGCGGATCGATTTCCACATAGTCTTCCCAATTCAAATCCACGCGCTCGAAGGCGATCTCAAGAAATTCCCGGATGGTGCGCGTCTCACCGGTTGCCACCACATAATCATCCGGCTCATCCTGTTGGAGCATCCGCCACATCGCGTCCACATATTCCTTTGCGTAGCCCCAGTCGCGTTTGGCGTCGAGGTTACCGAGGTAAAGTTTGTCCTGCAAACCAGCGGCGATGCGGGCAACGGCACGGGTGATTTTGCGCGTAACGAATGTTTCACCACGCCGCGGGGATTCGTGGTTGAACAGAATGCCGTTGCTTGCGTGCATCCCGTAGGATTCGCGGTAATTCACCGTCACCCAAAACGAATACACCTTCGCGCAACCGTACGGACTGCGCGGATAAAACGGCGTGGTTTCCGTCTGCGGCACTTCCTGCACTTTGCCAAACATCTCGCTGGAAGAGGCTTGGTAAAAACGCGGCTTGATGCCCACCTCGCGAATGGCTTCGAGCAGGCGCACGGTGCCGGTGGCGGTGATGTCGGTAGTGTACTCAGGCGCATCGAAGCTCACGCGAACGTGGCTTTGGGCGGCGAGATTGTAAACCTCCGCCGGCTCGATTTTGCTAATCAGCCGCGCCATTCCGCTGGCGTCACTAAGATCCCCGTAGTGCAGCTTCAGGCGATTATCCTCCACGTGCGGATCCTGATAAATCGCATCCAACCGCCCTGTATTAAACGTGCTGGCGCGGCGGATGATGCCGTGTACTTCATAGCCTTTTTCCAAAAGCAGCTCCGCCAAGTACGAGCCGTCCTGTCCGGTGATGCCGGTGATGAGCGCGGTTTTTGCCATGCGGCTGTGAACCTGCCGCGAGCCGGCACGCGTTGGCAAGCCAATTTGCAAACCACGCTGGCGGCTTGCACTGAATACGCGTTGCTGCATACTGTGCCGATGCGCGCAACGACACTTACCGCCGCCTGCTGGGTGGCTGCAATTTTGACTTTAGGCTGTGGCCAATCAAAAAAAAATCCAGATAGTACGCGTTTCACCTTGCCTCACACTACTAATGCTCCAAGCGGACACGGACATTCTCCCAGCCAAATCGTGAAACCCAACTCAACCACCCACACCAATCGTCTCGCCAAAGAAAAATCACCGTACCTTCTCCAGCACGCGCACA
>JAPKEI010000188.1 GCA_028872685.1 Verrucomicrobiota bacterium
GCTCCAACACACGCGCGCGCACTTTTGGGCGATTATCGGCGAGAAGATTGGCGAAGGCGTTGAGGGATATATTTTTCCATTCCAAAGACGTGCCGAGTGGGTCGCTTACTTTGGTCGCACCTTTTTTGCGAATGCGATAGACGCCGCCCTTGTGTTCGGGCCGCGAGATGCGCGAGAGGGGGCATTGGTCAATATACCAGCCGCCGGTGTCGATGACGATAAGGCTGCCATCGGGCGCTTCGAGCACGTCAGTTGGATGAAAGTCGGGGTCGGTTGACACGAGGAAATCGCTGTCCTCGGAAGTGAAGGTTGCACCACTGCGTTTCAAAATGTGGCGCTGGATGCGATGCGGATTAAACTGCGCGCTGAAGAGGTTGCCACGAAAGGCATTGCCGAAGCTCAACCCCGAGTGACGGTGCAATCCCGCCGGGGCCACGCGGGCGAAGCGGGTCATTGGGCCGAGCAAATCTCCCGTGCGCGTGAACTCGGCCACGCTCGAATGCCATTTTTGGTACACACCACCCTCTAGAAAATGCATCAGCGAATCGCGCTGGCCGTTCTTCGGATTGGTGAAATAAGTCATCGTGCCGATCATTTCGCCGCCGGGGGTGAAGACGATTTCCACGGGATTGTCGAAGCCACCGCCCGCCACCGATTCCAATTGCGTGCCATCGGCCCGCATCCGCCAAATCCGCGAGGCGAGTCCTTTGAAACTGCGGCCGTCCTTGGTTTTTATATCAAATCCGTGCCGGCCATCGGTGAGATACAACCACCCTTCCGGCCCAAGAAATGGCCCGTGCAAACTCGCCGTTCCGCGCACGTGCCAACCGCTGGCGAGCACCTCGCGCGCATCGGCTTTGCCGTCGCCATCGGTATCGCGCAACCGCAGTACATCCGGCGGTGACGCGGTGTACACGCTGCCGCGCCAGCAAAGAATCCCCATCGGGATGCCCACCTTTTCGGCGTACACCGTGCTGCGATCAAACTGCCCGTCGGCGTTCGTGTCCTCGAGCATCAGGATTTTGCACTCCGGTTTTTCGCTCATTGCCTTGCCACCAATATTTTTGCCGGAAGAAGCTGCGATAAAAAGACGTCCCTTCGAATCGAAATCCGCCAACATTCCAAACGGTGCCAACTCCGGGCCTGCGGCCAGTTCAACGGAAAAGCCATCCGCCACCGAGATCGCCGCCAAGCCGCGAGGTGACGCGCCAAAGCACGCAACGGGAAAAAATAAACAAAGAAATAACCAACGCATATTCATGGTGAGGCATGAAGTATGACCCGCCAAGCAGCCATGGCGAGGGAAAATCAACTCATCGAATTGCGAATCCGGCTCACCCCAAGTCCCACCAAGAAAATTGTCAGCGTGCCGATCACAGTGATCATGTTGGCGTGAAAGGGGCTGCGGAGATTTTCGGGGAATGCATCGGCAAAAGTCGTCCAACAAATCACGAGCACGCCGATGATCACGCCGGTCAGGGCGGCGACGTTGTCGGCTTTGCGGGCGATGAGTCCCAACAAGAACAGGCCAAGCATTCCGCCGGCAAAAATGCCGGAAAGTTTCCACCACGCATCGAGCAGACTTTTCTGGCCCATCATCGCCAAGGCCACGCCGGTGCCGAGCACGCCCCAGAACAACGTGGCTCCGCGCAGGATTTTCAGGGCATCCGTTTCGCTCTCGCCACGCTTGAGATGGCGTTGAAAAAAATCCTTAAGGGTGACAGTTGCCGAGCTGTTAAGGCTGGTGTCGATGCTACTCATGGCGGCGGCGCAGATGGCGGCCAACAGTAAACCGGCCATGCCGACGGGGAGTTTGTGCGCAATGAAATGCGGAAGCACTTGATCTGCGTAACCCTCGGGGTGCGCGGCCTGCAATTCCTGCAGCAGCGCGGGGCTGGCTTCGTAATAGCTGAACAGCAGCGAGCCAATCAGGAAAAAGAGCGCGGACACCGGCACGTACAATAGCGCGCCAAGCCACACGGAGCGGCGGGCGGCGGCATCATCGCGTGCGGCGTGGTAGCGTTGCACGTAGTTTTGGTCGATCCCGAAGTTGTTGAGGTTGATGAAGAAACCAAAAAGCAGGATGACCCAAACGGTGGATTGCGTGAAGTCGGTCGCGAAACTGCCGAGGCTGAATTTGTTCGCGGCCGCCGCACCGTGTAGTGCCTCGCTTGCGCCATTTGGATGGCCGGTGATTAACAGCACCGCGATCACCATCGCGCCGGCGAGCAGCACGAGGCTTTGGATGACATCCGTCCAAATGACCGCCTCGATACCGCCGAGCAGCGTGTACAAGGTCACCGCCACGCCCGCGCCAATGATGATGGCCGGCAGGCTCCAGCCCGTGAGTGCGTGCAACGCCATTGATACGCCAAATAAAATTGCGCCCACGCGCGCCAGTTGCGTGAGTAGATAACAGGCGAGCGCATACGAGCGCGCCCACGGGCCGAAGCGTTTTTCCAAATGCTGATAAGCAGAAATCTCACCGCTGCCGCGATAAAAGGGCACAAAATATTTTACCGCCACCCACGCGGCGAGCGGCAGCGTGAGGCTGAAAACAAATGCGTTCCAGTTGCCGCCGTAGGCTTTGCCCGGCACGCCGATAAAAGTATTGCTGGAAAGAAACGTGCCGAAGATGGAAAGCCCCACCACCCAACCGGGCAGCGATCCGCTGGCGGCCATAAAATGCGCCGAGGTGCGATTGCGTCGCGCAAACCACGCGCCCAAGCCGACCACCGCGATGAGGTAAATCCCCAACACGGTGAGATCAATGGCGGAGAGGCGCTGCACTTATTTTGCCCGTTTTACAAACGGCAGCGTCTTGGGCGTCACCACCACACCGGTGGTGAATTTGAACGGCTTCACTTTGCCGGGGAAGGTGAGCTCGATGAAGGCGGCGGTCCAACCCTTGGGCGGTCGCGCGGATGGGGCGTGGTAAGCACCATCGGCACGCGGACGGAGGAGGGTGCTGCGCCATTTGGGGCCGAGCTTGTCGATGCGGAAATCGCGCGCGTTCGGATTGGTGGCACGCCACAGGCGCACTTCTTTCGGCTTGTCCTTGGCACGCACGGTGAGCGCGCCGGTTTTTTCCACGGCCCATTCGTAGCGCGGCAGCGGCGTCTTGTTTAGGATGGCGTGATAAAATGCCACAAGACTGTCGATCGCATCGCTGTCGCCAAGGCTGTGGCCGGTGTTGGGGACGTAGCGGAGATGCTTTGGGCCTTTCAATTCCTTCCAATAAAACTGCCAGGAATCAGGCAGGAAAAACTGGTCGCCAGCGGAGTTGAGGCAAAACTTTGGCATCGTGAGGCGGTCACGATATTCGTAAGGGTCCTCGATGCGCTTGAGCTTGGCGAACTCGGGCGAGCCCATCCATTTCATGATGCGCAATTCCGTGTAATCGTGCACCGCCTCGGCATAGCCGCCGTAGGCATCGCGATGATGCTTGAAGCTCGCCTCGGTGTTCAGCATATCAATGACAATCGGGATGATCGCCACCACGCGCTGGTCAACCGCGGCCGTGCTCCATGTCGTCCAGCCGCGCTTAGAAGCGCCGGTGACCACGAAGCGATCCACCTTCACGTCGCCGCCTTTTTGAGTAGCCATAAAATCCGTCACCGTGTCCAGCGCGCGCACGGCGGCCTTGGTCATCGGCAGTCGCAGCGGCCATTTTTCATCGCCGGTTTTCAAAAACTTATCCCACGAGTACGCGATGATGGCGTCCTCGGAGCGCGTGCGTTTTTCACCTACAAACACCAGCGGCTGATTGGGCACCATGCTAATCTCCGCCACCACTGACTGCGTAGCGCGTGCGATGGCCACGAGTTCCGTGGGCGCGCTCGGCACTTTGTCATCGTTGCCGCCGCCGCCGATGTACAGCAAACCGGTGGAGTGCTTCACCCGCGCGGGTTTGACGATCGTCACCCAATGCCGCCACTCGGGGCGGTTGACTTCTTTTTTGGTGAGATAGCGCTGCGAAGTCATATCGAGAACAAACACCGTGGCATCATCCACGCGCTGCGTTTTCACCAAACGATATTGATAAGCCGCATCCGGCTTGGCCACGTAGCGATCGAGGGCGGTTTTTTGATCCGCCGCAAAACTTGTGGCAACCGTGGCGATAAGACAAATTGGGAGCAATCGACTCATAATGTACCGAGAGACTAAAGTGTGCGCCCGAAGCTGCAAGCCGATTTACTCAGTGGTTTAGCGCGAAGGATCGTCCCGCCGCTCGCTGGGTCGCGAAATCCTTACGCCACAATCTCCTGAATCACATGCCCAAAATCGCGCTCGAGGCGCTTGTGGCCGGGAACTTCCATTCGTTCGGGCTCGAGGCCGAGTTGATGCAGGAGAGTGGCATGGATGTCGGTGACGTAGTGGGGGTGTTGCTCGGTGTGAAAACCAATCTCGTCGGTAGTGCCGTGCGCGAGGCCGCCCTTGAGACCGCCGCCGGCCATCCACACGCTGAAGCCGTAGGGATGATGGTCGCGGCCGTTGCCGCCTTGCGAGCCGGGGGTGCGGCCGAATTCAGTGGCGAAGACGACGAGTGTTTCGTCGAGCATGCCACGTGATTTTAAATCCTTCAGCAATCCGGCGACGGGGCGGTCCACTTGCATGGCCAATTCGGAGTGCTTCGCCTTCAAATTGGAGTGCTGATCCCACGCGCCGGCCGCACCGCTGCCGTGCATGATTTGAATGAACCGAACACCTCGCTCCACGAACCGCCGCGCGGCAAGCAGTTGCTGACCAAAGGGCTTCGTTTCCTTTTGGTCGAACCCGTAAAGTTTTTTGGTTGCCTCGGTTTCCCTATCAAAATTCACCACGCCCGGCACGGACGTCTGCATGCGGTACGCCAGCTCGTACGACTTAATGCGCGCTTCCAGCTTCGCGTCGTTTGGATAATTTTTTTGGCTGTGACGGTTCAGTCGGTTGACCAATCCGAAACCGAGCAGTTGCTCCGTGGAGGTGATGTCGCCCTCGGGGCGGGCGTAGTCGAGCGGGTTCTTGGGGTCAATCTTCAGCTTCACCTCGTCGTAAGCGGGGCCGAGGTAATGGCCGTCGCTGCGGTCAAAATAACGCGGCCCCATGCCGATGAACTGCGGTAGATTTTCGTTCAGTGTGCCGAGTCCGTAGTTCACCCACGCACCAATCGTCGGCACGCGCGGGTCCAACATATGCCGACCGGAATGAAACTGCACTTGCGCGCCGTGGTTGTCGTCGGTGGTCCACATCGAGCGAATCACCGCGAGGTCATCAATGCACCCGCCGAGGTGCGGAAACCAATCGCTCACCTCTATGCCGCTCTGCCCGTATTTTTTGTAACCCACCTGCAGCGGATACAGCTTCGTGCGCTGCTGTCCGTTGGCGTCGTTCACCACCACCACGCGCACCTTCTTCAGCCGCTCCCTATCCATCACGTATTTGAAACGCGTCTCGCCAATCGATTTTCCCGCGAGTGTGTTGAGCATTGGTTTCGGGTCAAAACTCTCCATATGGCTCACGCCGCCGCGCATGAATAGCCAAATCACACTCTTCGCTTTCGGCGCAAAATGCGCTAGCCGTGACTGACTCTCTGCGCTACGCAGCATCGATGAAAGCGCAAGACTCCCAAAGCCAAGTCCCGAGTTAGTTGCTTGTAGTTGCTTGTAGTTGCTTGTAGTTGCTTCTAGTTGCTTCTAGT
>JAPKEI010000189.1 GCA_028872685.1 Verrucomicrobiota bacterium
CGGTGTTTGTATAAATCCAAACGCGCTGCGAGTTTTTTGTCGGATGACGCCAGCGCGGCCATTCGGCGGAAGGTGACCGTGCCGGTGGTGGCGGTGGCGAACACGCGATCGCCATTGGACCACGGGTTGAAGAGATACAGATAACGCTTGGTTTGGATGGCACGCATGGGGTCGCGTGAGGCGCCGGCGTTCTCGTTGTATTCCTTGATGATGTGCTCGCGGCCAGATTGTTTTTTGCCGTGGAGCAGCGGCAGAAATGAGCGACCATCGAGACGTTTTGGGTGTTTCGTGCCCACGATGTCCAGCACGGTGGGCAGGAAATCCACGGCGGAAACCATATGCGCCTCATCGACCGCGCCGGCTTTGGTGACACCCGGCCAGCGGATCATCAACGGCGTGTGCGTGCTGTGATGGTAAAGCTGCGTTTTGGCGAAGGGCAGCGGCATGCCGTGGTCGGACATGAAAATCACCACCGTATTTTTCGCCTCGCCGCTGGCGTCAAGTGCCTTGAGGACTTTTTCGACGCAATCATCAGCGCGTCGCACACTTGAATAGTATAACGCCAGCTCCTCGCGCACTTGGGCGTCATCAAACAGAAAACCAGGGATCGGGACTTCGCTGGCTTTAAAGATGCGAGAAGGGATGTTGGGGTCTTTGCCTCCACCTTTGACTTTGCTCCAAAAGGGTTTGTGCGGATCGGAGATATTGACTACCAGACAAAACGGTTTTTTGGCTGCCTTAGCCTTCGCAATGCCATCAGCGGTAGATAAGCCATAGGATTTGGGATTCTTCATGTGCGCCTTGGAACCATCAGGAAGTGTATCGAGATTGGCATCCCAGGCGTAGGGTTGATAAGGTGCGGAATGGCTGACCTTGCCGCGAATGGCAGTGAAATATCCGGCGGCTTTCATTAGGTCGACCAAGTGCGGCCAGCCTGGGTTTTTCACCTGATAAAACCCTTCGATTTTATTATTGTGTGAGTACAGGCCGGAGAGCAGCACGTTTCGGCAGGGCATGCAGTTTCCAACGGTGACGTGTGCGTGGGCAAAACGGAGTGATTGAGAAGCCAGCTTATCCATATTTGGAGTTGTGCCAGCCAGTTTACTGCCAAATACACCGACCGAATCAGCACTCATATCATCCACAGTTAGTAGTAAGATATTCGGGCGGTCTGCGGCGGAGACTAAAGCTGCAACTAAAAATGTGAGAGTTAGGATTATCCGTTTCATATTGTTCATTATTCTGGTATGCGAACACCAACAGTGAGAAGAAGGTTGGCCCAAAGAGCTTGGTCAGCAGTTTGGATGGTTAGAACCAAATCCGGACCGCGTACCGCTTCATAAAAGTCCCATTTGGGGATAGGCTCAAGCTGCACGTCTAGATCGGCATCTGAAATCAACTTTTCGTATTCAGCCCAAACTGGAGGTGGTCCAAACTTAGCATACGGGTCATCCTCAGGGATCCCCATTGTATTGGCCGTTTCGATGGGGACTGCGCTAAGCAGTGCCTCCAGTACTTGGCTGCAGGTTACTACGCCAGGCATCAGGTTGAGTGAGATTAACTCCGCGTTTGGACCGAGCGTGGAGGAGGCGGGATAATTGCCATCAGCAATCAGGATTTTTGAATGATGTCCGGCGGCACCAACGATGCCATTGATGTCCGGATGAATCAGTTTTTGGTGGAGCAACATGGTGGAGGGATTGAAACGCCAAGACGCCTATACGCCAAGGTTTTTTACCCGTTAACCCCGAATAGCCTTGGGGTCGCCTTTCCAAATTAGGCGGACAGCGTCGAGGCGCACGCGGGATTGGGCGAGGGCGGTGGTGAGTTCGGCGAGTTGGGTTTGGGTGAGGGCGATTTCCTCGGGGCGTACATGGTCGTTTACAGTGCGGAGGTGGGTGAGGCGATCGATCTCCGATTGTAACTGTTGCGTCATCGCGGTGCTGGCGGCGGAGGTGATTTTTTTGGCGGCGGCTTCTGCGAATTTTTCGGCGGCATCGAGCATGCCGGGGATGACTTCGCGGCCAAGCTTGGGGTTGTCCAATAGTTTGTAAGGCGAGCCTTTTGCCAGCACGGGCATTTCGAGGGTGTCGAGATCGAGCGATTCGTTTTTGTGATTCACCAAAATCCGCACGGGCGTGGGCGGCAGAAAACGGTCGGCGTGCAAGCGCGTGGGCGCGAGGGCTTCGAGCACGAAGATGGTTTCGAGCAGCAGCGTTTTGTCATCTGCATCGATCCACACGCCGAAGCTGCAGTTGCCCTGCTCGCTGCTGAGCAGCAAATCCACGGCGCCGGACACCATCGGATGATCGCTGGAAAGCAAACTCACATCTTCGCGCCCGAGCGCGTGGCTGCGCGCGAAGGTGCCCACGAGGCCTTCCTTGGGCAGCTCGGGAAAGCTGTCGGTGGTTACACCGCGGTCATCGAGCAAGTACGTGCGGTTGCCGAGGTCTTCGACGTGCACGCCGAAGTGATCGAAGATGCGCATCAAAAAACCTTCGAGTTGTTCGTCAACATCCGTTTGGCGAATGGCCTCGACAAGTGCGTCGGCGACTTTTGGTCGATGGGAATTAAGTTCCAATAACCGATCGCGGCCGCGTTCCAATCGCTCGGCGAGCGTGCGATGTTCGGCGGCGGTTTCGGCGATGAGTTGCTCAAGCTTTTTGGATTTAGCGTTTGAAAAATCCGCCGCTAGCGCGATCACTTTGTCGCCGAATTGTTGCAACAACTGGTTTGCGCCGTGCAGATTACTCTCAAACGCCTCGAGCCCCTCGTGATACCAGCGCGCCAGCACTTCTTGTGGGCTACCTTCAAGGTACGGCGTGTGGATGTGGATGGTTTGCGTTTGGCCGATGCGATCGAGCCGACCGATGCGTTGTTCGAGTAGCTCCGGATTCAGCGGCAAATCAAACAACACGAGGTGGTGCACAAACTGAAAGTTGCGCCCTTCGCTGCCAATCTCTGAGCAAATAAGCAACCGCGCGCCATCCTCTTCGGCAAACCACGCTGCGTTGCGATCGCGCTGCACCAGGTTGAGGTCCTCGTGGAACACTGCCGTTTTCACCGGTACTTGACGGCTCACGGCCTTCTCAATGGCGAGCGCCTTTTCGCGGCTGCCGCAAATCAACAAAACTTTTTCCTCGCCCAATTCGTGCAGCAACCGCCCGAGCCACGCGATGCGCGGATCGTAATTGAGATTGTATTTTTCGATGGGCTCGCCTGTGTCGGTGTCACTGGCGAATTCGCGCGCGGCGTGTTCCATCCATTCGTCGGCATCGCGATCGGGCACCAACGGCGCGAGATGCGCCACGCGTCCGGGGAAGCCACTCATCGCCGCGCGCGCGTTGCGGAAAATTACGCGGCCGGGCCCGTGCCGATCCAGCAACGCAGTTAACAAAGCATCCGCCTCCATCGACGAATCCAAATCCGGCATCGCATCGAGCGATTGCTTTTGGGCATCGGTCAAAGGGGTGCCCACATGCAGTGCATCGGCGATGGGCGCGATGTCGGTGAAGTGCTCCGCCTCGGCTTGGTATGCAGCGAAATCCGAATAGCGATCGGGATCCAGCAAACGCAGTCGCGCGAAATGGCTTTCTTGTCCCAGTTGTTCCGGCGTGGCGGTGAGCAGCAGCAGCCCCTCGGCTTGTTGGCCGATGGCTTCGACGAGTTGATATTCGGAACTCGCCTTTTCCTCGCTCCACTCGAGGTGATGCGCCTCGTCGACGACCAACAAATCCCATCCCGCCTCCTTCGCCTGTTCGGCGCGCTCGGGATGCGCCGCCAGAAAATCAATGCTGCACAGCACCGCTTGATCATCAAGAAAGGGATTGGCCTCCGGCTGCGTTTTCTCGATTGCGGCACAGCGGGCCTCATCGAAGATGTGCATCCACACATTAAACTTGCGCAGCATTTCCACAAACCACTGATGCACCAGCGAATCCGGCACCAGAATGAGCACGCGCGACGCGCGGCCGGTAACGAGCTGCCGATGCAAAATCAAGCCTGCCTCAATTGTCTTTCCCAGCCCAACCTCATCAGAAAGCAACACGCGCGGTGCCAGTCGGTTGCCCACCTCCTGCGCGATAAAAAGTTGATGCGGAATCAGATCAATGCGACCGCCGAGAAACCCGCGCACCGGTGCTTGCCGACAGCGATGCAACATCTCCAACGCGCGCCGCCGCAGCGCGAACACACTCGCCGCATCCGTGTGCCCGCCGCGCAACCGCTCCATTGGGCCGTGTACACTGATGCGGTCGCTCAGCTGCGACTCCAGCATTTCCCAGCCCTCGCCGCTATAAATAAGCACGCCGTCCGCCTCGTGAATGGTTTCCACCAAACGCTCGTTGCCATCGTGGTCCTCAATGCTTTCCCCCGTGCGAAACGTCACCCGCCGAAGCGGCGCATTTTCTGTGGAGTAAACCCGCACCTCCCCCGTGGCCGGATAAAGCATTTGCACGCGGCCCTCGCCCGATTGCATTACCGTGCCGAGGCCCAGCTCGGGTTCGGGCTCACTGATCCAACGTTGTCCTTCGCGAAAAATGCTCATCCCTCAAAGCGCGCGGACTGTGCCGCAAACCGTGGGGGCAAGCGATGGAAATATGCTGGCGGAAGAAGATTACGCATCACGCGCCGCATCAAGCAGTTTCATCCACTCGCCCATGTAATGGCCGTGATCCCAAAACGTGCGGCCGCTGATGAGGTTGCCGTCGATCACGCAGGGTTCATCGACAAAAATTCCGCCGCACACTTCGAGGTCAAACCGCGCCTTTGGCACCGTGGCCATCCGGCGCCCCTTCGCGCAATCCGCGCGGGCCACGATCTCCACCCCGTGGCATACGCTGGCGATGGGGGCGTTCTGTTCAAAAAAGTAACGCGTGATTCGCAGCAAATCCTCGTCCTCGCGAATATACTCCGGCGCGCGGCCGCCACTGAAAAAGATGCCGAGATATTCCTCCGGTTTAATGTCGGCGAAGGCGATATCCGCATCCATCGTGTAGCCCTCCCATTCCTTGGTGATCGTCCAGCCCGGTTTATTTTGATGCATCACCATCTGATAAGTCCGCTTCTCCGGCGCCGCAAGCACAGGCTCATAGCCTCCCTCGATCAAACGAAAATACGGATACATCGTGTCCACCGTCTCCGAGGCATCACCGATGATAATCAAGACTTTGGGTTTGTCGTCATTCACGCGGGGAGTAAAGCCCTGTCTCCGGTTGATTCCAAGTTAATCCGTTCGGCGCCTTTCCTCTCAACCAGCCGTCTCAGTGACAGGATGCGGTGGATAGGAAAATGCGAAATGGCGCAAGGCTAAGGTAAACACACAAAAGGCCTGAAAGCATTTGACTTTATGGGTTTTTCAACGAAATTAGAAAAAAGGAATCCCAATTGGGCGCAGGTTTTTGTTTACATTTTTGGGTGACTTGTTCACTTTCCTTGCGTCTTTTGGAGGGAAACCTCAATCATTCGATTGTATATTTGATGGAAAAGAAACGCAAATTCGTTCGGAACAATGTGCATTGGGGGAATGTCATTGCGCTGATGGGTACCCTGGCGATCACGGTTTTCGCACTGCCGGTTTTCATTTGGAAATACGGCGCGCAGATCGACTGGTGGGTGCACGGTGGCCTCTTTGTGGGGCTCTATATTTTCTCCGGAATGGGCATCACCTTTGG
>JAPKEI010000190.1 GCA_028872685.1 Verrucomicrobiota bacterium
AATGTCGAACATCATTTGCCAGTCAGGCAGTTTCCAGAAATTCATCCACGCAAGATTCCATTCGGATCCGCCGAAGACTGGCAACAAGCAAGCGGTCATGAGCGCCCAGCCAATGGAGTTTACCGCCCCGGCGCGATCAGAGGTCTCGTCTTCGTACGTGTAAGGCGGTGGAATCTCCAGCGGCTTGTGCTTAATGGCTTCGGCCACAGCAGCGGCCGCTTCCTCTTCGCTCAGCTTCGGCTCATCCATGTTTTGGCCGCAAGCGAGGCAGATCACTTGATCCGCATCCATCGCCGCGCCACAGTTGGTGCACGCCACGCCCGAAACGGGCATCGCAGCCACGCCACCAGCCACCGCGGTGACAGGCACCCAATCCGCAGCACCCTCGTACCACGCCAAGTCGGTGGGCAACAGCTGACCGGCGGCAAGATACTCCTGCACCTGCTCGGGGCTGTACGGGCCAAACCGTTCGCCGTCTCTGGATATGTGAATCATCATGGCCAAATGGATGAATCGCTCTTTTCTACGCCTTTTCTCCGCCGAAGAAAACACGAAAACGGGCGCGCATTCAAGGTCGGAGTCCCGCCGACCACCAACGCATCACGCGATGTCGGCCAATGTCCGGCAGCTCAAAAAAATCACCAAACGGCTCGAAGTCCAATCGCTCGTAAACCGGAATCGCCTTCACCCGCACATCCGCCCACAAACCAAGTTGCCGCGTGGCCGCGTACACTTGCGTGGCCTGCACCAATCGCGCGCCAAGGCCACGACCGCGCACGGCATCATCCACGCCTAACCAACGGACGCGCAATGCGCAATCGTGGTTGGGCTCATCGAGTACTGCAATGCAGCCGACCGGTTCGCCCGCTTGCAAGACTGTGCCAAAAACGGTGGTGGTGTTCCCCGCCATCTCGGCATCCGTTTCCGGGCCGGCGGGTTTGAAGGGATATAGTGTGCGTCGCCTCACTTCGGCGATGCGTTCCGGCGGCACGTCCCAATCAAATGTAAACGCCTCCGCCATCGCCGCGCCTTAACTTTCGATGACGTTAATCTCCACCGGCTCCACTTTGATGTCTTTGCGCTCGAGCCAGCGAGTAGCCTTTTTCAATTCATCACGCGGACCTTCGAGTTCGAGGCAGACAATGCCAATCTCATCACGCACCTCAGCCTGACGCAAATTCACGAGCAATCCAAAGCGCGTCACCAATTCACAAATCACCGGCGAGGTAATATGCTTGGGCGGATACATCAACCACAACCGTAAGCGGCTCTGTGCTGGCTTCTTTTTCACGGCCTTTTTCTTCGCCGCCTTTTTTTTCTTTACGGGCATAAGCTCAACCGCCGGCGATGGCAGGGATGATGCTGACTTCGTCGCCATCTTTGAGGGGGGTGTCCTTTTCCTGCAGGAAGCGGATATCCTCTTCGTTGACGTACACGTTCACGAAGCGGCGCACTTGGCCTTCATCATCAAGCAGGCGTTCCTGAATGCCGGGGTAGCGGGCCTCCAAATCAGTGATGGCGGCGCCAACAGTTTCGGCGCTAGTCTCCACGGTTTCCTCGTCGTGGGTGAGCTTGCGCAGCGGGGTGGGAATGCGAATTTGAACTGGCATAAATTATTTTGCGGTTAACGTTTTATCACGGTCCAGCAGCGCATCAAACTCGCGCAGGCTGGGGCTGATTTCGCGGGTACTGCCCGCGTGGTTTTCCACGGCATCAAGCGTCTTCAGCCCGTTGCCGGTGATGCACAGCACGGCGGAATCATCGGCGGGGATGGCGCCACTGGCAATGAGTTTCTTGGCGACGCCCACGGTCACGCCGCCAGCGGTTTCGGCAAAGATGCCTTCGGTCTCGGCTAACAGCTTGATACCCTCGCGGATTTCTTCATCGGTCACATCATCCGATGCGCCACCGGTTTCCTTAAAAACTTTGAGCGCATAAAAGCCATCCGCCGGCGTGCCGATCGCCAAACTCTTCGCGATAGTATCGGGCTTCACCGGCTTAAAAAAATCCTGCCCTTCGCGATACGCCGCACTAATGGGTGAACACCCCGTCGCTTGCGCGCCGTGCACGCTATAGTTGGATTTCCTCACCAAACCCACCTTGATACATTCTTGATAGCTCTTGTGAATTTTCGTGAGCAACGAGCCCGACGCCATCGGCACCACAGTATGACGCGGAATTTTCCAGCCGAGTTGCTCCAGAATTTCAAACCCTTGGCTCTTTGAACCCTCCGCATAATACGGCCGCATATTCACATTCACAAACGCCCAATTATATTTGCCGGCAATCTCCGCGCACAACCGGTTCACTTCGTCGTAGTGCCCCTTGATGGAAATGACATTCGCATCGTAAATGAGCGAGTTGACGACCTTCCCCTTTTCCAAATCGTGCGGGATAAATACAAACGCTTTCATCCCCGAAGCCGCCGCATTCGCCGCCACGCTGTTGGCCAGATTGCCCGTTGAAGCGCAGGCCACCGTCTCGTAGCCCAACTCCCGCGCGCGGCTCAACGCCACGCTCACCACGCGGTCTTTGAAGGACAACGTGGGATAATTCACCGCGTCATTTTTAATCCAAAGCTCGCGAATACCCAACCGCTTTGCGAGGCGATCAGCCTTGATCAGTGGCGTGAAGCCCACTTCAACACCCACCGTCGGCTCTTGCGCCACAGGCAGCAGCTCGCGATAGCGCCACATACTTTGCGGTCGTTTCGCAATCGCCGCGCGCGTAAGCTTGGTTTTGATTTTGGCATAATCGTACGCCACTTCCAACGGCCCAAAATCAAACTCACACACATGCCGCGCCTCGAGCGGATACTCCCGCCCACACTCGCGACATTGCAGCGCCTTCATAAATCCCTGTTGTTTTATTTTCGGCATAAAAAATCCCGCTCATTTCTTTGAGCGGGCAAACGATCACGTGCCAACTCATTTTCCCGACTCGCGTCGGCTGGATTTGGCACCTGCCACCGAAGCCGTCGCTCCGATCGGTTGCCGTGACATCAACGGGCCAGTCCCTCCGCCACTCGCAATGAGTGCCCCCGCAAACTTGAAGGGGCTACAGGGAGACTAAAGGATGAAGAGAGGAGGTCAATCCGAATCTTCGCCAAACCCCTGCTGACGCAACGCCTCGTACAGCACCAATGCCACACAGTTTGACAAATTCAGCGACCGCGCCTTCGGATTTTGCACAGGAATTTCGAGGCATCGCTCGGGATTTTCCGCGAGCAACGCCTTCGGGAGCCCCGTTGATTCGCGGCCGAACACAAGATAATCTTCCGGCCCAAACTCAACTGAGTCATAACGCCGCCCACCGCCCTGCTCCACAAACCAAAACCGCACATCCGCCGACAAACTCTCTGCGAAGGCCGGCCAGTTTTCCCAGAACGTCCAATCCACTTGCTCCCAATAATCCATTCCCGCCCGCTTGAGCTGCGAATCATCCAACCGAAACCCCAGTGGGCCGATCAAGTGCAACACCGAATGCGTGGCCGCACACAACCGCGCCACGTTGCCGGTATTAGGCGGGATTTCTGGTTCGAGAAGGACAATTTTCATTTTTTAAGGAGTTAGGAGTGAGAATTTGAACATCGACCGCCGTGGTTTCATTCTAAATTTTGTCTACTGAATTCTATCTCCTTAATAAAAAACCCTCCATAACGTCAACCCACAAGCCGGCGCGTTCATTCCCGCCACTTGCCGGTCGCGTTTACGAAAAATTTCACGAATGTCTTTTTGCGTCAGCTTCCGCTGGCCCACTAGCACCAGCGTGCCCACGATGCCTCGGCACATTTTGTATAAAAATCCTTCACCTTCGATCACCACCGTTAATTCGCTACCGCGCTGATAAACCTTGCAGCCGGTCACGCGGCGCACCGTGGTTTCCATTTTGTATTCGTGCGCGGAGGCGAAAGATTGAAAATCTTTTTTACCCACAAACAACTTCGCCGCCTTTTGCATTCGCTCAAAATCCAGCGGCACGGCCACTTGCCACGCGCGATTGCGCAGCAACGGATTCATCGCCGGATGATTCCAAATCACATAACGATACTGCTTTTTCTTTGCATCAAAACGCGCGTGAAAATCCGGTTTTATCTTTCGCACCTCATTCAACCGAACATCCTCAGGCAAAAACGAATTCACCGCCAGCAACAACTGGCGCTCATCCATTTTGATCTCCGCTCGCGGGATGTCCACGTGCGCCACCATCCCCATCGCGTGCACACCCGTGTCTGTTCGGCTCGAACTATGCACGCGAACCACATCGGGGAAAAGTTTCCGAAACGCCTCCTCCACCCGCTGCTGCACCGATATTGCATTTTTTTGCAACTGCCAGCCGGCATACCCCGTGCCGTCGTAAGCAATCGTAAGCTTGAACCGAACCACCTCGCCGTCGTTTTTCATTTTCACATCGAGAGACTGTCGAGATACCCCTGCAACATCACCGCCGCCGCCGAAGCATCCACCTTAGCCTTGGCGTCCTTGGCGTTGATGCCCGCCTCGCGCAGCGCCCGTTCTGCCGCCACGCTCGTCAGCCGCTCGTCCCACGTGCGCACCGGAACGATCACCGATTTTTTCAGTAACTCCACAAATCCCTGCACCTTCACCGCTTGCGGACCAAAGCTGCCGTCCATATTCCGCGGCATCCCCACCACGATTTGTTCCACCTCCCGTTCCGTCAAAATTTCCTCCAACCGTTTCAGAAAAACATCAAAGGGCTTTGCTAAAATCATCTCCAACGGATGCGCCATCATCCCCAACGCATCGCTCCCCGCAATCCCCATCCGCTTGTCCCCGTGATCAATTCCCAATGCGTTCATCAGAGTTTCCCCATCACTTTCTCCGCAGCACCGATGGTGGCGTCCACATCGGCCTCCGTATGCGCGTTGGAAAGGAAACCAGCTTCGAATGCGGAGGGGGCAAAGTAAATGCCTTCGGCGAGCATTCCGTGGAAATATTTTTTGAACCGCTCGCGATCTGCGCGCATGGCGTCGGCGAGATTGTGGACGGGTTGATCGGTAAAAAACAAACAACCCATCGAGCCGATACGTTGGGTTACCACCGATACGCCCACAGATTTTGCAGCCGCGTTGAGTCCCGCTTCCAACCGCGCACCGCGGGCCTCCAACCGTTCGTACACCTCGCCCGATTGCAATTGCTCCAGCGCCGCAATGCCGGCGGCCATCGCGAGAGGGTTGCCGCTGAGGGTGCCGGCTTGGTACACGGGGCCGTCGGGCGCGAGCACGTCCATTACTTCCGCGCGTCCGCCGAAGGCGCCCACGGGCAGTCCGCCGCCGATGATTTTACCAAAGCAACTCAAGTCCGGCGTGATGCCGAAGCACCCTTGTGCTCCGCCGAGGCCCACGCGAAAGCCGGTCATCACTTCATCAAAAATGAGGAGACTGTCGTTGGCCGTTGTGATCTCGCGCAGAAATTCTAAGTAACCCTCACGAGGCAAATACACGCCCGCATTACCCGGAACCGGCTCGAGAATGATGCCCGCCACTTGCCCGGCATTAGCCGCGAACGCCTCGCGCACCGCCGCCTCGTCATTGAAAGGCACGACAATCGTGTGCGCGGTAAATTCCGGCGGCACACCCGCGCTGTCCGGATTGCCGCACGTCAGCGCGCCCGAGCCGGC
>JAPKEI010000191.1 GCA_028872685.1 Verrucomicrobiota bacterium
AGGATTCCAAGGGATCGTTCTTCATGTTGTAAAGTTCCCAAGCCGGCGGAGTTTGGTTTTGCCCCTTATAATCCGCACCATAGAAATAGATTAACTTCCATTCTTTTGTGCGAATCCCCACATGCCCGGGATTATCATGGTGAGCCATGTGCATCCAGTAACGGTAGTAAGCCTCATTGGGCCAGTTGGCCGGCTCAATACCAGTTTCGCAGATGGACTTAAAACTACGACCCTGCATATACGCTGGCGTCTTAATTCCGGCGAATTCCAGCATGGTCGGCGCAAAATCAACGTTACCGACAATGGCATCCTCCCGTTGTCCAGCCTTGATAGTTTTGGGGTAACGAATCAATAAAGGCATGCGCATCGCTTCCTCATACATCCATCGTTTGTCCTGATAATCGTGTTCGCCCAGCATGAAACCTTGATCGCCGGTATAGATAATGACGGTATTATCCATCTGACCAGTTTTCTCGAGATAAGCGAAAAGCCGTTTCAGGTTATCATCCACTCCCTTGACGCACCGCAGATATTTTCTGAGATAAGCATTGTAGGCCAGTTTTTGAATCTGCTTATCGGTCAACTTGGACGGATCATAATCCTGAGGAAAATCCTGAGGAAATCGTTTTGGTAAATCCACAGCATAAGAACGACGTGGATTGCGATTACCTATGGAGGTGCCGATGTGCGGGATGAGTTCGTCCTGATAGCCACGGGTGGCGATGGATCCAAAGCTGGCCGGATGCGACTCAATAAGATTCTTCGGCTGGGGAATATCGACATCAGAGAGATAGTCATTATAACGGTGGGCATGTTCAAAATAATCGTGTGGAGCCTTATAATGGTGCATTAGGAAGAAGGGCTTTGAGTCATCACGCTCTTCCTTGAACCATTTCAATGTCTGATCAGTAATCGCATCAGAAGAATGTTTGCCCGGAAATTTGATTAGGTTCTTCGGCCAAGGCTTGTCACCGCGAATACGAAATTCCGGATCGTGGAACTTTCCCTGCCCAGGAAGCACACTGTAGAAATCAAAATCTGCCGGCTCTTTCTTAAGGTGCCATTTACCGATCATCGCAGTTTGATAACCGGCCTTTTTCATTTCCCGAGCCAAATGCTGACGACCGCCTTCAATCCCCCCACGCAAATCATGTACTCCGCAAGTATGCGCATATTGCCCAGTAATAATAGTTGCCCGACTTGGTGCACAGATCGCGTTGGAGCAAAAAGCGTTCTCAAAGAGAATGCCTTCCTTGGCCAGTCGATCAATTGTTGGTGTCGGGTTTAACTTGGCCAAACGGCTCCCGTAGGCACCAATAGCCTGCGAAGTGTGGTCATCAGACATGATATAAAGAATGTTGGGCCGCTCAGTCGCCCATATTATTTGCCCCGTGAATGCGGCAATAACAATTATGATTAGTTTTTTCATTTTTAAATTATTGAAAACTTACCGATTTCACAGCTTCCGCAGTCAATCGTGTGACCTCACTCCAGCGACCCTCGCGTAGTAGTTTGGGGTTCACCATCCAACTCCCGCCACAGGCGAGCACGTTGGGTAGTTGCAAGTAGTCGACTAAGTTCCTCGCGTTGATGCCGCCGGTGGGGATGAAGCTTACTTCGCCGTACGGCCCACTAAAAGCCTTCAGTGTGCGCACACCTCCAAAGGCTTCGGCGGGGTAAAACTTCACCACGTTCAAGCCGTGTTCGAGCGCCAATTCTAGATCCGTTGGCGTGGCGATGCCGGGGAAAATAGGCACGTTATTCTCCACGCACCACGCAACGGTGCGTGGATTGAAGCCGGGGGTGACGATGAATTGCGCGCCGGCCTCCACTGAGGCCTGAGCTTGCTCGACGCTGTGGACGCTGCCCGCGCCGAGCAAAAAATCATTGCGATTGGACAATGCGCGGATGGAATCTAATCCAGCCTCGGTGCGCAGGGTGATTTCCGCGCAAGGCAAACCCGCCTCGCAAAGAGCTCCAGCCAAGGGCTCCGCATCGGCGGCGGCTTCCAATGCGACCACTGGAATTAGCTTCAGCGATTGGAGCCGACTGATCATTCGGCAATTCCGTAAAATCGGCGCGCGGTGCCTTCAAAGATTTCGTAGGTTTCATCGTCACTGATTGGGCCAAGCACTTCTTTGAGCGCATCGTGTACTTGTTCGTAGCTGCCGGCCAATTCGCACACGGGCCAGTCGCTGCCGAACATGCAACGCTTTGGCCCGAACAACTCCAAACCAGCGTCAACATAAGGCTTGAGATCAGCGGGCTTCCAATCTCCCCAATCAGCCTCGGTAATCATACCTGAAAGTTTGAGGTAAATGTTCTCATGCTGCGCAGCGGCCTTAAGCTGTGGCAACCAGTCATCTTGGGACTGCTCCTTAATCTTTGGTTTTGAGAGATGGTCAATCACCATCGGTAGTTCAGGCAGTTCACGACCGAGTTGGTCAGCGTGCTTGAGATGCTGAACGTAAAAAAGCAGATCGAATGGCACACGGTGTTTCTCTAACACCTTCAGTCCACGAATAATCTCAGGACGGATGATGAAATCATTATCCGGCTCGTCCTGTGTGATGTGACGAACGCCAACGAACTTTGGATGATTCTTGAATTCCAACAATTGCTCCTCGCACGCCTCGCTGGCCAAATCCACCCAACCCACAACACCCACCAGCCAGTCAACCTCTTCAGCCATTCCAAGCACCCAGCGGTTCTCTTCAACATTATGCTGCGTCTGCACAAAAATACTTTGCTGCATCCCGACGGCATCAAGATGCGGTTTAAGATCTACTGGGAGATAATCACGCCGGATGGCCGCAAGATTCGGATCGTCCAGCCATGCGTAATCGAAGGGCTTACTCAATTGCCAAAAATGGTGGTGGGCATCGATCATGTCAGTCGTTCTTCGGCCCGTAGATATGTTTTCCGTTGCGGGCGGATTGAATGGCCTTTTGTGTGTCCATTGGTGAACCAGGATCACCCTGACTCTTCATCCACCGGTCCAGTTCAGCACGCATTCGGTTCAAGCGCGTCGCCTGAGACTTGTCGCCCACAAGATTGTTCATTTCATATTTGTCCTGAACGGTGTGGTATAACTGCTCAGCCGGCCGGCGCATGTAGCGCTTGACCAGCTTGTAGGTATGCGGATTGGCCCAAGCATCCCGCACCCAAGTAGCCCAATAGGGATTATTCAAGGTGGCTTTACCGCTCATGCCCATAAGATGTTTCTCAATGTAAATTTCATCGGGACGTAGGTTGCGGATGTATCTGTAAGTCCCGTCGCTTACGGTACGAATAGGATACGAGGGGCCTTCGGGGATGTTGTTGTGCATGCCGTAAACAAAATCGCGATGTTTGTCTGTCTTACCCAAAAGAACGGGAAGGAAACTCCTCCCATCAGGTTGATAGTCCAATTTACTGACACCTCCTTCACCACGGTTTTCGGCTGCCGCCAGCAAAGTCGGCAGCACATCAGCATATTGCACCAGCGCATCAGTACGTTTACCTGAAGGCACTTTGCCGGGCCAGCGAGCGATAAGACCGGTGTGCAGACCAGTGTCCCAGTTGGTCCATTTGCAACCAGGGAACTGCGAGCCCTGTTCCGATGTGAAGAGAACAAGTGTGTCCTTAGCTTGGCCGCTTTTCTCAAGCGTCTGCAGTATTTCGCCCACCTGACCATCCATGTATGTGATCTCGGCAAGATACTTGCCAAAATCCTCACGTGTACGCGGAGTGTCAGCAATGTTCGGCGGCAGCTTGATTTTCTTTGGAGGATACTGTGAGGCATCGCCCATCACCCAAGGCACATGAGGCTCCACCAACGCAATCACGAGGCAAAAGGGCTCTTCATCCTTGCCGATGAATTCACCAATTCCTGCCAAGTCATGCGGTCGGGTCGGATTCCGCACACAACTCGCATCAAAGCCCGGCACCTTCTCGAACGGAAAAGCCTTGGCCGGCTTCACGTGCACCTTGCCCGCAATCCCCACGCGATAACCCAGCTCACGCAAATAATGCGGCATGCTCGTCACTGTCGGTCGGCTTGCGGAATGGTTCCACGCACAGCCATTGCGCATCGCGTACTGGCCGGAGAACAATTCTGCACGACTCGGTTGGCACATCGCCACACCGAGGTAGGCACGGTTGAACGTCAACCCCTGCGAAGCCAATCGATCAATGTTTGGCGTCTTCGCATTCTGCCCGCCGAACAACGGCAGATCATTGTACGTACAGTCATCGGCCATGATAATAAGGACATTCGGCTGCCTGTCCGCGTACGCCGTGAACCCGGCAACCGCAAGGCTCAATACAATCGGTAGGATGATTTTCTTGTGCATAAAATTGATGTTACTTAGCGGGGCCGATTTGGAACGATCTTTAACCGAAAGTGGCCTGTGATTTTAAAGGCGAACAACGTGTTCTCCTCTTTTGTTCCTGAACCTATGTTGTGAATGACCAGTGGGGTGCCATCCTCCGCCTTTTTGTCACTCACGATCATTATGTGCGGTCGCTTTCCAACCAAACAGGCAACCAAGTCTCCGGCAAGATAATCTCTTTTGTTTTTGCTCGCACCCAGTGAATAGCCCTTTCTCTCAAAATAACAACTTAGGTTGGGAACACGCCGATGATCGATGTTGCGATCGGTTTTCTTCAATCCCCATATCTTGGGATATTTGGCGAAGGCCTTCTTCATGTCCTCGTGCACCAGCTTTTGCAAGTCCAGTCCGGCTCCCTTGCGTAATGCCCGGATGATAACATCCGTGCAAACTCCACGCTCAAGGGGCACATCACCATCCGGATATTTCAGCCCAACGTAAGCCGGGTCATACATCGTCGTCTGTCCAATTTGAGTTCGAGCCGCCTGGACAATGGGAGACGCTACAACAACCGACTTGCCGGCAGTCTCTTTGGCAACCTGATTGCCAGGGTCATCGGAAGCTGACTGCACCCGACCGCACCCCAACCACAAGCCAAGGAACCCAATCGCCAGTGCACATTGGCACGACTTCCATCCCCTGCCCTTGGCGAAGCCCCTCAAGTCCCTCACTTTTTTTGGCCTTTATTTTTCTCCGAACGCCGCTTACCGGAGCTCGCACTCCCGCTGCTGGTATCCCTGCGGAAGTTGAGCTTGCTGATGCTGGGTTTTACCGGATTGAGTCCTCGACCTTTCAGCCGGTCCACATCCTTGGCCAAGCGGAACCATTCCTTGGCCATCTCAGTGACACGCGCGGGGTGTTTTTTTGCAAGGTCATTTGTTTCTGTACGATCATCATCAAGGTTATACAGTTCCCAACGACCGAGCTTGGCGGAGACGAGTTTCCACGGGCCCTGCCGCAGGGCGCGATCGGTGCCGAAGTGGAAGTACAACGTCTCATGCCCCTCGCGTTCCTTGCCCTGCAAGATAGGCAACAAGCTCTTGCCCATCAGCGGATCGATTTTGCGGTCGGCGATTTGCTTAGGATACTCCGCGCCGGCAACGTCCAGAAAGGTAGCCATGAAATCGATGAGATGGCCCGGCTGGCGCGTGATGCTGCCGGGCTTGGCTTTCAATCCGGCCGGCCAATGGGCGATCATCGGCGAGCTGATGCCACCTTCGTGCTGGTTTTGTTTGTAGAGGCGGAAAGGCGT
>JAPKEI010000192.1 GCA_028872685.1 Verrucomicrobiota bacterium
TCATCAGGCGTAATGGCCTTGTCCTTGGGGCCTTCGCCCTTGGCATCTGAGGCTCCGATTACCTGGCCACCCTTCATGCCGCCACCGGCCATCAGGCAGAACATTGCCCGGGGGTAGTGGTCACGTCCTGTGCGCTTATTGATCTTCGGTGTGCGGCCAAATTCGCCTGTCACAAATACTGCTGTACTTTCAAGGAGTCCCTTTTCTTCAAGGGAACTGAACAGCCCGCTTAAACCGGCATCGAGTGCCGGCAGATTGGTGTTTTTAAGTCTGTTAAAGTTGTCATTGTGAGTATCCCAACCACCGAGGTTGAGCGTCACAAACTTCACGCCTGATTGAACCAGACGAGTTGCCAAGAGGCAGCTTTGTGAAAAAGATTGATCATCAAAGAGCCGGGTAATCCCCGCGCTTTCCTTGGTTAAATCAAATGCTTCGCGAGCCTTGGTGCTGCGCATCATTTGGTAGGCTTTGGCACTGAATTCATCCATGCCGGCCAAAATCTTGTCTTCCTTGGCAAACCCACCAAAGGCCTGATCATACTTGGCAATCATGTCCTTGCGGCGATCCACATCATCAAGAGTGATCCCCTTAAGCGACAAACCACGCACCTGCATCGGTTGACCAGCGGTTGGCTCTTTGCCGGTTTCAAAAGGTCCATATTCCACCCCCAGGAATCCAGTTGGATAATTGCCCTGCTTAGGCACTGCGACAAAAGCGGGTAAATCCTTGGTGCCCCCAATCTCTTTACTGACCACAGAGCCATAACTGGGGTAACGAAGGCTGGGAAGCGGCCGATTGCCGGTCATGAGATACTGGGTGCCGAGTCCGTGAGCTGCCAGTGTGTGGCTCACGCCGCGCAGAATGGCGAACTTGTCGGCCACCTTAGCCAGCTTCGGCAGGTGCTCGCAAAAGCGTACGCCCGGCACGTTGGTCTTAATTTCCTTAAACTCACCGCGGTGCGTATCAGGTGCGTCTGTCTTAAGGTCAAAGGTGTCCATGTGGGAGGGACCCCCACCAAGACGTACGAAGATCGCCGCCTTCGCCTTAGCGTTGGGATTGACCCGACCCTCATCAGCACTAGCCAAAAATTGGGGCAGGCCTAAGCCCAACCCGAATCCGCTCACCGCGCCAACCTTGAGGAAGTCGCGCCTTTGAACGCCGTCACAGAATGTATGTGTTGCCATTGTATTTTGTTATTAAAGTTCTAAGTCGATCTAATGATTCACCATGAATTCCTTGGTATTGAGCAGGGCTAATAGTAGCTCCTGTATTCCCTCAACGACATTATCTGATTTCTCCAAGTCCGCGCGGGCCGATTCCATTTCTTTGTTTGAAGGGTAACGGCTCACGGTGCGTAAAAATGTTTCACTGATCAGCTTCTCGACACCCTCGGGTAATTCGGCCCGCTGGGCAGGACCTGGCTTCTTGGGTGTCAGCTCTGCGATTTTCTTCTGATAATACCCCACTCTACGAAGCAGCATCTGAGACTGTTGTTTATGGGCGGCTAGTTGTGACTGATACTTTTTGGTTGCTGCAACATCATTTGGATCACCCGGTTTCTTTGGTAAGACAGTCTTCAGCCTAGTCAACTGTTTCCTCGTCGCACCCAACTGTTTCCAAAGCGTTCCCAGTCGCCTACGATCATTGCCATCGACAGCAATCTTAATTTTGTAGCGTCTGGCCAACTCATCAATCCAACCACCCTTGGCCTTTAATTGAGAAAGCATCTCTGGGTCGTTTCGGGTAAAGAGGGTCTGCAACAGAGTTGGATCCACTGTGCGTTCGCAATCACAATTATTTTCCCTAGCCGGCTTGCCGAAAATCCCCAGCATGTAGTTATTATTGCCGCGATAACTTCCGATTGAGGTCGCTCCAATCATGCGCAGCTCCATGTTGCTGGCGAGCTCCTTGACCCGCTCCTCTGACCCAGTCGCTTGACGAATCGCATCGGCTGCCACCTCAGCAGGCAACCTGCGGATGACGTAACGGCTGAAGTTCTTGTCATCATGTTCATTGGTATCATTCACCTTCCAGGAGCGCTGATAGGCATCAGAATATAAAATCTCGCGGTGCACCCATTTCATGTCGTATCCACTCTTCACAAAGCCCTTGGCTAGATGATCCAGAACACCGGCGTTGGTAGGAGGATTAGCGAGGTTCAAATCATCAGCCGGCTCCACAAGCCCGCGCCCGAAGTAGCTGGCCCAAACCCGATTAACAAAAGCGCGGGCAAAGTAGGGATTCTCGTCTGCCTTTAGCCACTCAACGAGGGGAGTACGTGGATCTGGATATTTTACGTCCATTGTTTCTCCTCCCAAAACTTTGGGGGTAATCACACGCGTATTGAAATTGGGGTTCTTCTTCTTGATTCTGGCAATTTGGGCCGGGGTGTATTTCTTTGAACGTGGAGCCCTGATATAGACTTCCTGCCATGGGACTGGCTCTCCATTTGCGATCCGTTTTTCAACCACGGGCCGAAGCTGCCGGTTTTTGTTAGATTTGGGATCCTTGGGGTCATAACCCGCCTCCTTTTCTAATTCTTTCTGTAAAGATCGTGGATCCATTCCCTCGCCCTTCGTTGCATTCACACCATATTGCGCAACGGTAATCGGCTCAAAGAAGGCCTTAAACGAATTGAAGTCAGCTTGCGTCCATTGATCAAATGGATGCTTGTGGCATTGCGCGCATTGGATGCGGATACCGAGGAAACTATAGGCAAATGCCATTGCTTTCTCCTCTGGCAGGCGCAAATTGCGGCGCGCCCAGAAGTGTGGCATATCCTTACGCTCGGAGAAGTCCGCAGGATTTTTCTTTCTAAAGTAAGAGCCCATTTCCTCAACAAATTCCTGATACGTCTGGTCAGGACGGGAACGACCGGTTCCCATGACGATGCCTTGTACAATCTCATCGTAGGGGCGATTTTCCGAAACACGCTTGAATACCCAATTGTACCAATCACGACTCGGATTAAGCTTTCGTGCGTAATTGTTGAGCCTGAGCTGAGCCGGACTGTTACCCTGAAAATCGTTTATCTTGGTGGTCCACCACGCCGCATAGGCAGGCCGGCTTAAGAGTTCGTTAACCTTTTTCTGGCGCTTACTCTTATCTTTGCTGGCTAAAAATGATTTCACTTCATCGGCCGTGGGCAGGGTGCCCGTCACATCCAGCGTGACCCGCCTTAGAAATTCCTGATCGGAACAAACCTCACTGGGGATAATACCCACCTTTTGAAGCTTGGTGGCAATGGCTTTATCAATCGGGGTGGTTGCCTTCACTTTCGGATACTTTGAGCCAACCTGTTGGCTCACCGGCAACATAACCGGCACCGGCACCACGCCGTTGTCATAAAACGCCACCACATGCGAGTCGCCCTTGCCCTTGATCTCCAAACGACCGCCTTCGTGCGCCAACACCACGCTTTCGTCATTGGTTCGAAACCGCGTGAACTCTGTCACATCCTCGACTGTACCATCCACCCAATGGGCGATCACTTTAAGCTGGATGCTTTCACCGACCTTGCGCGCGACGATTTCTTTCGGGAAAATTTCCAGCCTATCAAACGCGCCCGTCTCAACCACATCCAACTTCGCGCCCTGTTGAATCCATTTTAGCATCAGGTTGTGTTCCCAACTTCCCTCTTCATAAATCTCGCCACCCTTGTGCTTAACTTGTTTCAGCGGTTTTTGGATGAACAAACTCTTCGCCGGATTCTCCATATCAACGCGAATATCGTCCTTCTTGTCATTGGTGATGGCCGTGTGATCCTTTTCAAAATCATAGCCGAAGAGAGAAAGCTGAAACCC
Organism: Verrucomicrobiota bacterium; assembly: GCA_028872685.1. Taxonomy (GTDB): domain Bacteria; phylum Verrucomicrobiota; class Verrucomicrobiia; order Limisphaerales; family UBA1100; genus JACNJL01. Next base: position 3,804 of record JAPKEI010000192.1, read on the forward strand.
ACCACGCCCCTGAAACGATCCGTGGCACTCACGCCCGCTACAGCCGAGCTTGCTTGCCAACGGCACCACGTGACGACGGAAACTGGGGTCCTCCGCGTTTCCAATTTTGCCGCCAAACCTTTGCTCGGCCGTGGGCAGATTTTCTTTGGCTATAGCCGGCAGGCACAAGACTGAACACGCTAGCAAAATACTCAGATTTCTAGTCTTCATTATAAAAATTAACTTCCAGTTACTGATAATATTGCGGGCCATCAAAAAAATTCCCAATAAAAATGATTTCTTCAACACAAATTGACCCTAGCCTATGCTGTAGACACAGAAACAAGCGGGATTATTCAATTTGCGAAGAACTGAGATAATACCTGAATATTCGCTAAAATGGAAGAAATTTTGGCAGGAACTAACAATGAAAACGGGCTCATCACACTTGGAATCAAGTGTTTTCAGCCCATAATCTTCCACAAAGCGATGAGAAAACCGGCTAACGCAAAAACTGCGATTACCGCCATAACTATATCAAACGAATTTGGCTTGTTGGATTTCCCCATGCAACCTCCCGGAAGGACGCGGAGAAGACCAAATTGAAACCCAGGTGTCAAACCCAAGATTCAGAAAAGTTGAGATTTTTCAGATAATTATGATTACTGCGTGAGCTTACCGTTGAGCTCCAACGATTCGCAACCGAACGGGCTTTTTTATTTTTGGGATGAGCACCGCCGTGTAAGTACCAATGTGGATAGGGCGCGCGGCAATTTCTTCGCGAGGGAATTCAACTGTCACCAAGATCTCCAGTTTGGCACTGGTGATTTTCGTAAACACCGCCCGCGTCATTGCCGGTCTGCTGACGGCCAGCAAGGTGTGCTTGGTGAAGTCAATCGGCGGCCGTTTTAGCAGCGGATCCGAGTTGGGCGGGGCAGGGCGTGTGCGGGATATTTGTTTCTTCGGAATCCGCTCCAGAAATCGCGCGTACGCCTTAGCATCACGCACCACTGTCAGCGGCGAGGGTTTCACCTCGGGCACCTTTCCGGGGGCGAACTGCAACAGATTGATGATGCCCTTACCAAAATCTTTGGGCTGAATGTCACCAGCACCTGCCGTCCACGACAGCCCCACCATCAGCACGAGGCCAAGGCGTCCGATCATTCTGCCTTGTCCTTCTCCTCGAGTAAGATCTTGATGGCCTTTTCCACGTCGCGGTTGGCAATATCCGCCCAGCGAAGGGCACCGTTGCGGTCGATGATGTAATAATCCGGATAACTGTTTGCCTTGTAGGAGGCGATGGTTCCGGTGTCCTCGGCCACGGGGTATTTGATGCCGCGCTGCTTCACGGTGTCGGCCATTTTTTCCGCACCGCGCTTCGCGCACACGCCAATGATCACCACGCCCTGGTCCGCGTATTTTTCCATCAGCTCATTCGTGTGCGGAATGGAGGCGAGGCACGGTCCGCACCAAGTAGCCCAGAAATCGAGCACCACGATTTTACCTTTGAGCTTCTTGAGTGTCATCGGCTCGGCATTGATCCAGCCTTTCAACGCCAACTTCGGTGCGGGTTGCCCCTGCATTTCGTTAAGCTGCTCGCGCACGCGGCTGCCTTCCAGCGTTGGCGCGGCGGCGCGCAGGCTGGAGGTGGTCAGGAAAATGGCCAAGCTGGCCACTAGTGGTAAAAGGTGATTCTTCATAGGCCCAATATGCCAATGCCATAACTCGCTGGCAACCGATATTTGACCCGGCGCTACAGCAAACCAAACGAGACGAGATTGGAGAGAATCAACGGCAAACCCAAAATGATCACGAATGGAAAA